>JBBQTX010000268.1:0-2976 GCA_038234475.1 Caulobacterales bacterium
GGTTGCTGGCGCTGAACGAGGCGGAGAACGATCTGACCCTGGCCCAGATCGTTCGGCGGCTGCTGGACGAGTGCGGGCTGACGACCACCGGGACCTCGATCCGCCGGTTCTTCAACCGACACCGGATCACCGTCAAAAAAAACACTGCACGCCAGCGAGCAGACGCGGCTGCCTGCCCCCAGCGAAGGCGGGGGTGGCCGAAGCGCGCGCCGCCTGGAAGGCCAGCCAGCCGCATCTTGAACCGGCCCGGCTGGTCTTCATCGACGAGACCGGAGCCAACACCAAGATGGTCCGCCGCTACGGCCGTGCGCCCAGAGGCCGACGGGCGCGAGGCCGCCAGCCGTTCGGCCACTGGAAGACGACGACCTTCACCGCCGGGCTGCGCTGCGACGGCCTGACCGCGCCCTTCGTGCTCGACGGGCCGATGAACCGCGAGGCCTTCCTCGTCTATGTCGACGAGGTGCTCGGCCCGACGCTCAACCCCGGCGACATCGTGGTCATGGACAACCTGCCCGCCCACAAGGGCGACGCAGTCCGGGACCTGATCCGCAAACGCGGCGCGGAACTCCGCTTCCTGCCGCCTTACCCGCCCGACCTGAACCCCATCGAACTGGCCTTCGCCAAGCTCAAGACCCTGCTGCGAGCCGCCGCCGAGACCACAATGACGGGCCTGTGGGACCGCATCGGCGATATCCTCAAGGCCTTCACACCCCAGGAATGCGCCAACTACTTCCGGCCTAGCGGCTCTGCGTCAACTTGAGCAGCGAACGCTCTGGATTTCAAACTGCGACACTACCCGATTCCGGGCCCGGTTGATCTCGACCCCATGTCGCCCCATCTGGACCTGTGCAGCCGACGCCTCGCCGATGACGGGGGGCGCAGACGGTCCAAGGCCTGCTTCGGGGGCAAGAGACGATGACCACGCGCACCGTATTGTTCGACAGCCCTTTCCTGCTGGGCTTCGACCACACCCGGGCCCTGATCGACCGCGCCGCCCGCGCCGCGGCGGACAGCTATCCGCCCTACAATGTCGAACAGATCGGCGCGCATTCGGTGCGCATTTCGCTGGCCGTGGCGGGGTTCGGCCCCGAGGACCTGGCCATCACCCTGGAAGGCCGGCAGCTGACCATCGCCGGCAAGCGCGAGCCGGCCCCCGATCAGGCCGATCAGGCCTTTCTGCATCGCGGCATCGCCGGACGCGGCTTCGTCCGCAGCTTCGTTCTGGCCGACGGGCTTGAGGTCGACCTGGCCCGTCTGGAGCACGGCCTGCTGCACGTCGATCTCAGCCGCCCGGAAGACCTGCCCACGACAAGGCGTATACCCATCGCTATGGGCTGACCGAATCGATTCCCCCGGGCGGCCCCGCCGGCACCGGACCCCACTCGCCCCCCGGGGCGTTCTTAAAGATCAAGGAGGCGGTCACCATGGCGCCCACGACGATGACACGGGAAGATTTCAGAGGGCTGGGCGCGCCCGACCTCGTCTATGTCCGCGAGATCACCGCCGCCGACATCCTGTCCGATATTCCGACGACCCACATCGAGGGCCGTCCCATCGACCCCCGGACCACGCTGTACGCCGTGCATGGGGCGGACGGCGCGCGCCTGGCCGTCATGCTGGATCGGGACGCCGCCTTCGCCGCCGCCCTGGCCCATGAGCTGGAGCCGGTCTCGGTGCATTGACGCCCCATCGCGAGCGCGAAGCGCGGTCGCCCCTTGAGGACTTTCAGGCCGCCGTGGCTCGGATCGGGTCGCGCACGAACAGGGCGCGGATCGCGTCCGTGGTGCGGGCCTTGCGGAGGTGTTCGCGCATTTCTGTGGATCTCAGGGCGCGCGACACCGCCGCCAGGGCGCGGAGATGGTCGGCACCGTCGCGTGGTGGCGCGAACAGGGCGAACAGCAGATCGACCGGCCGGTCGTCGACCGCGCCCCAGGCCACCGGCGTCTCCAGCCGGACGAACACACCCGTCACCTGCTCCAGACCGTCGAGGCGGGCGTGCGGGACCGCGACTCCTGAACCCAGGCCGGTCGACCCCAGCGCCTCGCGCTGAAGCAGGGCCTCCATAATGTGGGCTTCTGACAGGCCCAGGGCCTGACCGGCGGCCAAGGCCACGGCATGCAGGGCCTGACGTTTCGACGAGGCACCGCTGCGCAGCACGACACCGTCGCCCGCCAGAAATTCACCGATATCCATGACTCTTTCCCGACTTTACCCACACATCCCGGCCGGGCGGGGGCCGTGTAGACCACCCGCCTCCATTGGGGAAGACTATGCGCCGCTACCGTTTACCGAACTGTGTCCATTGATCGTTTTCGAGGTCCGTTCCGGGTCGATCCAGCCGACATTGCCATCCGGCCGGCGATAGACCACCGAGATGCCGCCGTGCGCCGCATTGCGGAACAGGACGACCGGATAGCCCGTCATGTCGAGCTCAAGTACGGCCCGGCCCACCGTGATGGTGCGGATCTCGGCTTCGGTTTCGGCGATGACCATGCCGACGGGCGGCGGTTCGTCCGGCGCGCCGGCGTCGCCGAAGGCGTCGTCCTCGACCTCTTCCGGGCTGCGCAGAACGATGCTGCGCGCCACGTCGCGGGCTGCGTTCTCGGTCTTCTCGGGTGACAGGCCGCGCGGGCCGGCCTTGTGGTTCTTGAGACGGCGCTTGTAACGGCGGACCCGTTTCTCCAGCTTTTCCAGCGAATCGGAAAAGGCTCCGTGGGCGTCGCCACCCAGACCGCTGGTGACGATCGCCTCGCCGGAGGCCAGACGCACCCAGCAGTCGACCTTGAAGCCGTACCCGTCCTTGGACACCACCACCTCGGCGTCCTGGGCCCCGCGTTCGAAATATTTGCCGATCCCGTCCTGGAGTTCCTGGGAGATGCGGGAGCTCAATGCGTCGCCGACATCCACGTGCTTGCCGCTGACCTGGATTTGCATGTCGATACAACGCGACCGAACGCGGATGGTGTCAACGCCGAT
>JBBQTX010000269.1:0-2961 GCA_038234475.1 Caulobacterales bacterium
GAAGCGCTGGAATCGCCGGTCAGCTATGTCTACGACGGCCGGGAAGAGGCCATCGAGCGCCAGGAGGCGGCCAACCAGGGCGGCGAGATGTTTTCCCGCAAGGAAACCCTCGCCCTGAGCCAGGCCTACTACCAGCTGGGCGAGCGTCCGCGCCGCCGGTTGCTGGATCTCGCCAAGTCGCTGCATGCCGACGGCGACGCGGTCTGAGTCACGCAGGGCGGGGAGGGACGAGCAAGGTTTTGGGACGCGCGGCTTGACTCGGCCCTCGCCCGTCGCCCCTAACCCCCCGCATGACCGAGTACGAACTGTTCGCCGTCGAGTTGGCCCGTGAGGCCGCCCGTGTCTCCCTGCCCTATTTCCGGGGCGCGTACGTGGAGGCCGACAAGGGCGGCCCGGGCGCGTTCGATCCGGTCACCCAGGCCGACCAGGAAGCGGAGGCCGCGCTCAGACGTCTGATCGCGGCCCGCTATCCGGACCATGGCGTCATCGGCGAGGAGTTTGGCGAAGACCGTCCGGACGCCGACCACGTCTGGATCCTGGACCCCATCGACGGCACGCGGGCCTTCATCGCGGGCCTGCCGCTGTGGACCAATCTGATTGCCCTGAGGATCGACGGCCTGCCGCAGGTTGGCGCGATCGGCCAACCCTGTCTTGAAGAGATATTTATCGGCGGCCCGTCCGGAGCGCGGCTGCTGAAAGGTATCGTGGAGACGACACTGGCAGCGAGGCCCTGCGAGCAGCTGACCGGCGCCGTGATCGCAACGACCGACCCCGACCTGTTCACCGGCGCAGAATTGGGGGCCTGGACCCAGGTGCGCGCCGCGGCCAAGCTGGCCCGGCTGGGCTGCGACGCCTATGCCTATGCCATGCTGGCGGCCGGTCGTATCGATCTGGTCGCGGAGAGCGGCCTGAAGGTCTGGGACTGGTCGGCGCTGGTTCCGGTGATCGAGGCCGCCGGGGGCCAGGTCACCGACTGGCGCGGCGGCGCTCCGGATGGAAACGGCCAGATTCTGGCGGTCGGCGACGCCCGGCTGGCGGAACAGGCCATGACGGCACTGAGGCGGGCGGCTGTCTGAACTCTGCGGTCAGGCCGCGCCCGCCTGGCTGATTGGGACGGGCTCCAAAGCCGGCGACAGGTCCTCCACCGGGGACACATAGGCCCCCATGGCGTCGAACTCGTCGAGGAAGACGCCGCGCCGCTCGTCGGTCTCCATGATGACTTCATGCTTCGCGCCGGGAACTTCGACATAGCGACCGCGGCCCAGGCGTTTGGCGGCCCATTTGTTGGTCTGTTTCCAGACCCGGTCATCCTCGCTGGCCTGAACGATGGCGACCGGAATACGAACCGCCTTCAAAGCCTTGGGCTTCAACGACCGCTCCCCGACGTCCAGTCCGAACGCCAGCCAGCCCCAGGTCGGACCGCCGACGGCCAGATGGGGACAGGCGTACAGCTGTTGCCGCCACTGCTCGTAGCGGCTCTCGTCGGTGGTCAGCGCGTCCTTTTCGAAGGTGTGGTCGAATGGGTCGTCGACATCGTCGAGCACATAGTCGCCCGCCTTGCCGTGCCGCAGGTTCCAGCGCACCGCCAGCTTGACCGACCACATCGACCGCTTGCCGGTCTTGATGCGAAGCATGGGGCCCGACAGGAGGGCACCCGAGAAGCGGCTTTCCCCGGCCTGGAGGGTCATCAAATTCAGCACGCCGCCCATCGAATGGCCGACCATGACCCAGGGCTTTGGCGCGCGGGCCTCGAACGCGTCCAGCAGGCGGGCGTAGTCGTCGAGGAATTCCTCGACCGCACGGGCATGGCCCTTCAGCCGATCAGGCAGCAGGCGGGCGGACAGACCTTGACCGCGCCAGTCGTGGGCCAACACGCACCAGCCGCGGGCGAGGAAATTGCCGATAACCTCATAGTATTTCTCGATCGGTTCGGTGCGGCCGGGACTGACGACCACGGTACCGCGCGGCTTTTTCGCCACCAGCGACGACGGGGTCCAGAAGGCCGCCCGAAGGCGCAGGCCGCCGGCACCACGAAACCACTCGCCGCCCCCGCCCGGAGGCGCGGAGGCCCCCGGGACCCCCATCAGGGGCGCATTGGCGGCATAGGTGGCGGCTCGGTTCACTCGGGTTTCCTGAATCTCAAGCTCATGCGGTCGCTCTCGCCGATCGCATCATATTTCGAACGGTCGAAGGTCGGATTGGGGGGCGAACCGCGCGGCGCGGTCAGGCGCATCGGCGGCAGGGTCTCGACTCCGAAGGGGTAGTCCTTGGTATCTTTCTCATTGGCGTTGATTTCAGAGGCGGACACGAAGGCGAAGCCGGCCTCGGCGGCCAGCTGTTTGACGAACGCCTCCTGCACATAACCGTTCGCCGCCGCCGGGTCCTGATCCTTGTCGGGGCCCAACCGGTGCTGTTCAATCCCCAGCACGCCACCGGGACGCAGCGCTGCCCAGGCGTCGGCGAAGGCCTTCTCGGCGATCCCTGCGGCCATCCAGGCGTGGATGTTGCGCATGAACAGGGCCATGTCGGCGGTACCCGCGACTGTCACCGGCCCCGAGGTCGGTCCGAAGGCGCTCAACTCGACCTCGCCGTACAGGGGACGGTCGTTGGTGAATCGTTCCTGGAAGGCCGCCATCAGGGCGACCTGTGACGGATCGGCCCCCGGGCCCGTCTGGAAACCGGCGGCGACGTATTGGCCGCCGCCCTCGGCCAGATAGGGGGCGAGGATTTCGGCGTACCAGCCGCTGCCGGGCCAGAATTCGACGACCTTCATGCGTGGCTGGAGGCCGAAGAAACGCAGGGTCTCCATCGGATGACGGGCCGCGTCGCGGATCCGGTCCTGCGCCCGCCACGGGCCGGCGACCGACCATTCCAGCGAGCCCTTGGGCGGCCCGTCGGGCTGGGGCGGCGGCTCGGCGGTCTTTTCCTTTCGGCCGCAGGCGGCCAGGCACAGCAGGGAAG
>JBBQTX010000270.1:0-2951 GCA_038234475.1 Caulobacterales bacterium
GCTGCACAGCACGGCCTCGGAGGCGTCGATGCCGATGACGTCCTCGATCTGCTCGCGCACCCGCTCGGGCTCGGCGGCGGGCAGGTCGATCTTGTTGAGGACGGGGACGATCTCGTGATTGTTGTCGATGGCCTGATAGACATTGGCCAGGGTCTGGGCCTCGACCCCCTGCGACGCATCGACCACCAGCAGCGATCCCTCGCAGGCGGCCAATGAGCGCGAGACCTCATAGGCGAAGTCGACGTGGCCCGGCGTATCCATCAGGTTCAGGACATAATCCAGTCCATCCTTCGCCCGGTAGTTCAGGCGCACGGTCTGGGCCTTGATGGTGATGCCGCGCTCTTTCTCGATATCCATCGAATCAAGAACTTGCGCCGACATTTCGCGCGCGGTCAGGCCGCCGGTGACCTGAATCAGGCGGTCGGACAGCGTGGATTTGCCGTGGTCAATATGGGCCACCACACTGAAGTTTCGGATACGGTCTATGGGAGGCGTCGTCATGGTTCGCCGCCTCTAAAGCAATTTTGGCGCAGAGGCGAACAGCCCTTGCCCGGCGGGTTCGACGCATTACTTCGGGGTAATCCAGAGCTCATGCGTTTGAGACCGGATAGCTAACGCGATATGTAACCGCCGATTACTCGCCTCTCCGCCTGCGGACGGGCACGGCCCGCATGCTCCCGCGCGGGTCTCCACAGGGGATGACGACGTGGCGATTGCGAAACCCGCTCTCGGGATGGTGCTGGCCGTTGCGGCCGCGCTGGCGCTGGCAGGCTGCGGCGGGGGCGACAAGACGGCAGAGTCGACGGCTCCCAAGTCGCGCCAGACCGTGACGGCGGCGACGATCGTGTTGACCGACCTGCCCCGCATCGTAACCGCCTCGGGCACGGTCTCGGCCTGGGAAGAAGTGCCGATCGGCGCCGAAACCGGCGGCATGGAGGCCACCGCGGTCTATGTCGACGAAGGCAGTTACGTGCGTCAGGGCCAGCCGCTGGTGCAGATGAACGACGCCCTGCTGCGGGCCCAGTTGCGCCAGCAGGAAGCCTCCGTGCAGTCGGCGCGGGCCAATCTGTCGCGCGACGAGGCGGCGCTGGCGCGGGCCGAGGAACTGAAGGCACGCGGCTTCCTCAGCCAGGCGTCGCTGGATACCGCCCTGGCCAATCAGCGCGCGTCCCAGGCCAATGTCGCCGCCGCCCTGGCCTCGCTGTCGGAAACCCGCACGCGCGTCTCGCAGGCGACCATACGGGCGCCGGTCTCCGGTCAGGTGATCAGCCGCAACGTCACCCGGGGTCAGATCGTGATGGCCGGGACCGAGCTGTTCCGCGTGGTCCGCGACGGCCGCCTGGAACTGGATGCCCAGGTCCCCGAGACCGACCTGCCGCTGATCCGCGCCGGCCAGTCGGCGACGATCACCGCCGAACAGTCGGGCCAGACCACCGGTCGGGTCCGCATCGTCACGCCCGAGGTCGATGGCCTGACCCGGCTGGGCGTGGCGCGCGTGACCCTGACCCCGGGCAGCGGGTTGAAGGCCGGCAATTTCGCCCGCGCCGAGATCGACGTCGGTGCCGCCCCGGCGCTGGTCGTGCCGTCCGCCGCCATCGTCTTCCGCGAGGGCAAGTCCGGCGTCTATATCATCGGAACCAACGCTGCCGTGCGGTTCGTACCGGTGGCCACAGGCGCGCGCGCCGGCCAGACGATCGCCGTGACGGGCGGCGTCCAGGCCGGTCAGCGGGTCGTGATCAACGGCGCAGGCTTCCTCGGCGAGGGCGATCTGGTCACGGTCGGGTCGGCCAACCCGGCCCCCACCCGGCCCGCCGCAGCGACCCGAAACTAGGGGCCGCGCCATGGGCTTTCAGAATATCTCATCGTGGTCGATCCGGAACCCGATCCCGGTCGTACTGCTGTTCATCGTGCTGACGCTGGCCGGGCTGATGAGCTATTTCAACCTGAGAACGAACAATTTCCCCGATGTGGCCCTGCCCATCGTGGTGGTGTCGGTGATCCAGCCGGGGGCCGCGCCGACCGAGCTGGAAACCCAGGTGACGCGGCTGGTGGAGGATTCGGTCGCCAGCCTCGGCCGGGTGAAGAAGATCAATTCATCCGTCAGCGACAGCGCCTCGTCGACCACCATCGAGTTCGAGCTCGGCGTCGATCTCGAAAAGGCGACCAACGACGTCCGTAACGCCATTTCGGGGATCCGCCAGAACCTGCCGGCCGACATCCAGGAACCGATCATCCAGCGGATCGAGTTCACGGGTCAGCCGATCATCAACTATGTCGTCCGCGCGCCCGCCATGAGCCCCGAGGAGCTGAGCTGGTTCGTCGACAACACCGTGTCCAAACGCCTCCTGTCGGTCTCGGGCGTGAGCCAGATCAACCGCGACGGCGGGGTCAATCGCGAGATCCGCATCAAGCTGGACCCTGACCGGCTGGAAGCCGCCGGCGTCACCGCCGCAGCGGTCTCCAGCCAGTTGCGCGCCTCCAACGCCAACCTGCCCGGGGGGCGCGGAGAGGTCGGCGGCGAGGAACAGGCGATCCGCACCGTCGGTTCGGCCCGCACGGTGGAACAGCTGCGCGAGACGCTGATTTCGGTCGGGGCGCGGACCGTCCGCCTGGTCGATCTGGGCCAGGTCACCGACGAATGGTCCGAGGCCCGCGGACGAGCCCGGTTCAACGGCCAGGAGGTGGTCGGCTTCGGCGTCGTCCGCTCGATCGGCTCCAGTGAAGTCGACGTCTACAAGAACTCGATCAAGACCATCGAGTCGCTGGACAAGGAACGGAGTGACGTCAGCTTCGAGATGATTTCCGACACCACCACGGACGTGATCAACAATTTTCATGCCTCGGTCGAGGCGCTGTTGCTCGGCGCCTTGCTGGCCATCGCCGTTGTGTGTCTGTTCCTGCGGGACTGGCGCGCCACGCTGATCACGGCGGTGGCCATGCCGTTGTCGCTG
>JBBQTX010000271.1:0-2909 GCA_038234475.1 Caulobacterales bacterium
GGGCGGGGGCGCGAGCGATAGGGGCAACAAAAAGAAATCAGGCCCGTCCCCCTCGACCCTGCGTCACGCCGTGAAGAAGGCCGAAGAGCGGATGGCCCAGCTGACCTCGGAAATCGCCCGCATCGACGACGACATGGCCAATGCCTCGGTCAGCACCCCCAAGGCCCTGGAAGGCCTGACCCGCGCGCGGGCCAAGACCCAGTCTGACCTCGACGCGGCGGAAGCGGCATGGGTGGCGGCGGAGGAGGCGTTGGCGGAGGTCAGCTGAGATGAAGCCCATCGTCTTCAGCCGCGAAGAGACCGCCGCCATCACGGCGAAGCTACGCAGCCATTTCCACGACGAGCTGGAGATCGACCTCGCCCGCCTGCCCGCCGAAATGATGCTCGACTTCCTCGGCCGCGAGATCGGCCCCTTTTTCTACAATCGCGGTCTCTACGACGCCCAGGCCGTGGTGGCGAAGAAGGCCGAGGATATCGTCGAGGCGATCGCCGGGCTGGAGCGCGGCGACGGGTAGGATTTCGGAAGCGGGAAGCGGGGGCAAAGCCGCCCTACCCCGCCTCCCGCGCACCCCCCGACCGCCGCCGTGCGAACGGCGCCGTGCAAAGCGCCAGAACCGTCAACAGGGCCAGCATCATCCACGCCTCGTTGATCGCCTGCACCAGCGCCAGCTTCTCGACCAGCGGCGTCAGGGCGGCGGTGGTCGCCGCGTCGATCGGCTGACCGACCCGGCTGGCGAACAGCGCCAGCGGAATGCCCAGGGCCTGGGCGGTATCGGTGTCGCCAGCCTGCAGACGCGCCACGATCTCTCGCCCCAAAACCGGCGCGCGGCCATAGATGACGGTGTCGATCAAGGCCAGACCGATGGCCCCGCCCAGATTGCGCATCAGGTTGAACAGGCCGCTGGCGTCGGGCACCTGCGCCGGGGCCAGATCGCCCAGCGCCAGCCGGGTCGGCGGCAGCAGGCACAGCATGATCGCCAAACCCCTGACGATCTGTGGCCACAGCATCTGGTCGAAATCGGTCTCGGCCGTCTGGAAGGCGCTCATCCCCAGTCCGAGCGCGAACAGGGCGAAGCCGAAACCGATCAGCAGCCGGGCATCGACCCGCTTTTCCAGCACTACGGCCACCGGCGCGGCCGCCAGCTGGGCCAAGCCGGTCACCAGCATGATCGATCCGATCACCAGCGGCCCATGACCCCGCACGAAGGCCAGGAACACCGGCATCAGATAGACCGACCCGAACAGCCCCATCCCGAGCACGAAGCTGAGAATACACCCAACCGCGAAGCTGCGGTTCTTCAGCGTCCGCAGTTCCACCACGGGTGCCCGGCGACCCAGGCTGCGGCGCACGAAGCCCACGCCCGAGGCCAGGCTGAGCGCGCCCAGCCCCAGCACCAGCGGCGAGGCCCAGCCCCGCTGCGGCGCCTCCTTCAGGGCGATCTCCAGCGTCGCGAGCGCCAGCGCCATCAGGGCCAGGGCGATGAAATCCAGATGCCTGATCTGACCCGGATCCGGCCGCGCCCGGGGCAGCACATAGACGGCCGTCAGGGCACAGACGACGCCGGGGCCGATATTGATCAGGAACAGCCAGTGCCACGACCAGGTCTGGGTGATCCAGCCCCCGACCACCGGCCCGACGGTCGGTGCCAGCACGGCGACCACGCCCGCGATCGTCGTCGCCACCCCCTGCCGCCGCTCGGGTAACAGCAGGAAGACGGCCGAGAACACCGCCGGGATCAGGGTCCCGCCCGCGAACCCCTGGATCACCCGCCAGAAAATCAGCGTCCCGAAATCCTGGCTGAGCGCGCACCCCAAGGAGGCCAGGCTGAACACCGTCACCGAGACGACGAACAGCCACCGCATCGTGAACGCCCGGGTCAGGACGCCGGTTAGCGGGATCGCGATCACTTCGGCGATCAGATAGGAGGTCTGGACCCAGCTCATCTGGTCCGGCGCCACCCTGATCGCCGCCTGGATGGTCGGCAGCGACGTCGCCACCACCTGGATGTCGAGGATGGCCATGAACATGCCGACGCACATCACGATGAAGCCGAACCACAGCCGGATCGGATGACCGGCGGGCGTCGGGGCAGGGTTCGACATGACGGACATCTCTGGACGCGACCGGACCCGGGGGCTGGCTTACCGTCCGGGCCTGAGATCAAACTAGGTCATGTGAATCGGTCCCTATCAATCCCAAACCGGCCGTATGGCGTCAGGCGCAGTCCAACGAGCCAACCGCCCTTCTTGCGGGCCCCGGAAAGGGCCATAGTTGCGAATCCCATGCTGATCCGTCGCCTCCCGCCCGAGACCGTCAACCGCATCGCCGCCGGCGAGGTGGTCGAACGCCCGGCCAGCGCCATCAAGGAGTTGGTCGAGAACGCGCTCGACGCCGGGGCCACCCGCATAGAGGTCCAGGCCGACGGCGGCGGCCTCACCCGCATCCTGATCGCCGACGACGGGCACGGCATGGCGGCGGACCAGCTCGCGCTCGCGGTCGAACGCCACGCCACCTCCAAGCTGGAGCCCGACGACGCGGGCGACGTCGACCTGTTGCGCATCCATACGCTTGGCTTCCGCGGCGAGGCCCTGCCCTCGATCGGTTCGGTCGCGCGGCTGACGATCACCAGCCGGCCCCGTCAGGGTGGTGACGCCCACGCGATCACCGTCGAGGGCGGCGATCAGCGTCCGGTCGCCCCCGCCGGTTTCCCCGGTCCCCACGGTGCCCGGGTCGAGGTCCGCGACCTGTTCTACGCCACCCTCGCCCGGCTCAAATTCATGAAGTCCGAGCGGTCCGAGGCCATGGCCATCTCGGAAGAGATCAAGCGTCAGGCCATGGCCCATGAGACGGTCGCCTTCACCCTCGACCTCGACGGCAAGACCACCCTGCGCCTGCCCGCCGAACACCC
>JBBQTX010000272.1:0-2883 GCA_038234475.1 Caulobacterales bacterium
ACCGGCGACTTCAGCCATCTGGGCACGCGCTGCGAGATCAAGAACGTCAACTCGTTCCGCTTCATCAGCCAGGCCATCAACTATGAGGCCCGTCGCCAGATCGAGATTCTCGAGGACGGCGGCAAGATCACGCAGGAGACGCGCCTGTACGATGCGACGGCCGGTGAGACCCGCTCGATGCGGTCGAAAGAAGAGGCGATGGACTACCGGTATTTCCCCGACCCCGACCTGCTGCCGCTGGAGCTGGAACAGGCGTGGATCGACGGCATCGAGGCCAGCCTGCCCGAACTCCCGGACGCCAAGCGCCGCCGGCTGATGGCCGACTACGGCCTGTCGCAATATGACGCCGTGGTGCTGATCTCGGAACGGGCCAAGGCCGATTATTTCGAGGCGGCGGCCAAAGGCAGGGACGCCAAGCTGGTGTCCAACTGGGTGACCAACGAACTGTCGGCGCGCCTCGCCGCCGTCAATCTGGACTTCTCGGAAAGCCCGGTCCCTGCGGCGCACGTCGCCGAACTGGTGGCCCTGATCGAGGAAGGCGTCATCTCGTCGAAGATCGCCAAGGAAGTCTTCGACCACGTCTGGGCCGGCGAAGGCTCGCCGCGTCAGGTGGTCGAGGCGCGCGGTCTGGTCCAGGTCACCGACACCGGTGCCATCGAAACGGCCGTCGACGACATCATCGCCGCCAACCCCGACAAGGCCGCCGCCGTCGCCGAAAAACCCCAGGCCCTCGGCTGGTTCGTCGGCCAGGTCATGAAAGCCACCGGCGGCAAGGCCAACCCGGCGGCGGTGAACGACATCCTGAAAGCGAAGCTGGGGCTGTAGGACCCCCTCCGTCTCGTCGGCTACGCCGTCGATCCACCTCCCCCGATGGGGGAGGACTGAAGCGCATATTCCTCCCCCGGCGGGGGAGGGGGACCGCGCGAAGCGTGGTGGAGGGGGCTTGGGGCCCTCACTCGAACAGCTCCCCGGTCTCCGCCACCCCTTCCAGGGCCTCCCGCGCCAACGCCCGCGTCACCGGCCTGTGCAGGGCGTCCAGCCGTTCGACCACATCCGCCGCCGCCGCCGCCGAGCGGTCGATCCTGCGCAGCAGGTATGGGATCACGTCCTTCTGCGGGCGGATACCCCGCTCGGCGAACCGGGCGCCCAGCATGGCCGCCAGCACAGCGTCGTCGGGCGCCTCTATCGGGATGGTCCGGACCGCGTCCAGCCGCGAGCGCAGGTCGGGAAGGGCCACCGCCCAGCTCGACGGCCCGGACCGTGCGACCAGCAACAGCGCCCCGCCCGGTGCCTGGGCGAGGTTGATAAGGTGGAACAGGGTCTCGTCATCGACGTCGCAAGCCGGATCCAGCAGCACCGGCCGCCCGTCCAGATCCATCGGATCGATCAGCGCCGCCTCGGCTCCGTGGATGGCCACCGCCCCGACCCGTTCGGCCCAGATCTGCGCCAGCCGGCTCTTGCCGCAGCCCGCCGGCCCGCAGATCGCCATCACCCCGCCGATCAGGTTCGGCCAGTCCGCCACCGCTTCCACCGCAGAACGATTGCAGTCCGACATCACGAACCCGACCGCGCCCTCGGGCAGGTCGCGTTGTAGCGGCAGGCGCATCTGGTCAGCGGGTGTCGGGCGGGCGGTCATTGCGGAACAGCTATAGCAGACGTCGGTCGAGGTTCCGTCCCCGCCGGTGGAGAATGCCTTTCGGCTGTGGAGACTTCGTGGGGACTTCGGAGACAATTTCCCGGATGATTTCAGCGACAGGGAAGACAAACAATAGCCCCGTCCATCATCCGGCAAACCTTGACTTTCCGGGACGATGATGCGCCCTTCCGGCCTCCCGAATTGCGGCCTTTGCGGCCCTCAATCCAAGACGAACCCGCCATGCACGCCTACCGCTCCCACACCTGCGGCGCCCTGCGTTCGACCGATGCGGGCTCGAATGTCCGCCTGTCCGGCTGGGTGCACCGCAAGCGCGACCACGGCGGCCTCTTGTTCATCGACCTGCGCGACCATTACGGCCTGACCCAGCTGGTGCTGCACCCCGAGACGCCCGGCTTCGAGGCCGTCGAACGCCTGCGCGCCGAGAGCGTGATCAAGATCGACGGCGAGGTCGTGGCCCGTTCCGCCGATACGAAGAACGCCAACCTGCCGACCGGCGAGGTCGAGATCCGGGTCAAGGCCGTCGAGGTCCTGTCCGAGGCCGCCGAACTGCCGTTGCCGGTGTTCGGCGAGCCCGAGTATCCCGAGGATATCCGCCTCAAGCACCGCTACCTCGACCTGCGCCGCGAGACCCTGCACAAGAACATCGTCCTGCGCTCGCGCGTGATCTCGTCGATCCGCCAGCGCATGGTCGGTCAGGGCTTCCTCGAATACCAGACGCCGATCCTGACCGCGTCTTCGCCCGAGGGCGCGCGCGACTTCCTGGTGCCGTCGCGCCTGCACCCCGGCAAATTTTACGCCCTGCCGCAGGCTCCGCAGCAGTTCAAGCAGCTGCTCATGGTCTCGGGCTTCGACCGCTATTTCCAGATCGCGCCCTGTTTCCGCGACGAGGACCTGCGCGCCGACCGTTCGCTGGAATTCTATCAGCTCGACGTCGAGATGAGCTTCGTTACGCAAGAGGATGTTTTTGCAGCGATCGAGCCGGTCATGCACGGGGTGTTCGAGGAGTTCGCCGACGGCAAGACGGTCGACCCCTATCCCTTCGTCCGCATCCCCTACCGCGAAAGCATCGCCCTGTTCGGCACCGACAAGCCGGACCTGCGCAACCCGATCGAGATGCAGGACGTCTCGGAGCATTTCCGCGACGGCGGTTTCGGCCTGTTCGCCAAGATCCTCGGCGCTGACCCGAAGAACGCCGTCTGGGCCAGTCCCGCGCCGGGCGGCGGGTC
>JBBQTX010000273.1:0-2862 GCA_038234475.1 Caulobacterales bacterium
CCGGCCAGCACGTCGCCGGTCCCCGCCGTCGCCAGCCAGGGCGTGCCGTTGTCGTTGATTGCGATCCGGCCGTCCGGGGCCGCGATCACCGTCGCCGCCCCTTTCAGCACCACCACGGCACCCGCCCGTTCCGCCGCTGCGACCGCCGCCGCCTCGCGCCCGGTCTCGAGCAGGCCGGGGAACAGCCGCCGGAACTCCCCTTCGTGCGGGGTCAACACATCGTCGCGGTCCAGCACCTCGAACAGGCTGTCGGGCCAGCCCTCGAACACGGTCAGGGCGTCGGCATCCACCACCAGCACCGCGCCGGTGGCGGCCAGGGCGCGGACATGGTCCCGGGTCGCGTCGTTGACCCCGGCGGCGGGGCCGATGACGACCGCGTCCATGTCGGCTGCCGCCTCGACCAGCGCCTCGACCGATCCGAAGGCGGTCAGCATGATCGCCTCGATCGCCGGCGCGATCACCGCCGCCGCGTCCGGCGGGCACAGGATGCGAACGACGCCCGCGCCGATCCGCAAGCCCGCCCGCGCCGCCAGTCGTGCGGCGCCCGTCTGCGTTGCCTTGCCCGACACGACGCCCAGCCGACCCCGGGCATGCTTGTGCGCATCCGTGGCTGGCCAGGGCAGGGCGTCCCGCCAGTTCGACGGCGTCGCGCCGGTCATCAGCGGTCTCCTCCGTTCACGGATGGCACCCATCGACGAAAAACGCTTGCCTTATTGTGCAATGCAATGTCCCTTTGCGGTCCAAGCGCGCGGCACGAAACGGCCCGCCTGGGATCGCCGATGAAAAAGATCGAAGCCGTCATCAAGCCCTTCAAGCTGGATGAAGTGAAGGAAGCCCTGCAGGACGCGGGCGTGCAGGGCATGACCGTGCTGGAAGCCAAGGGATATGGCCGCCAGAAGGGTCATTCCGAACTATACCGCGGCGCGGAATACGTCATCGACTTCCTGCCCAAGATCAAGATCGAGGTGGTGGTTGCCGACGACATGGTCAACTCGGTCGTCGAGGCCATCCAGACGGCCGCCCGAACCGGCAAGATCGGCGACGGCAAGATCTTCATTTCCGACGTCCTCGACGTGATCCGCATCCGCACCGGCGAAACGGGTGCCCAGGCCATCTGATCCACCTCCACCCCAACTCCTCCCCAAGAAGAACCAGGACCCTCGAAGAATGAGCAACGCCGGCAAGATCCTGAAGGACATCAAGGACAAGGACGTGCGCTACGTCGATCTGCGCTTCACCGACACCCGGGGCCGGATGCAGCACGTCACCTTCGACATCGACCTCGTCGACGAGGAGTTCCTCGAGGAAGGGACCATGTTCGACGGCTCGTCGATCGCCGGCTGGAAGGCGATCAACGAGAGCGACATGCTGCTGAAGCCGGACCTCAACGGCTCATGGATCGACCCCTTCTACCAGCAGACCACGATGTTCCTGTTCTGCGACGTGCTGAACCCCGACACCGGCGAACCCTACAACCGCGACAGCCGCTCCATGGCCAAGAAGGCGCTGGCCTATGTCCAGTCCTCCGGCGTGGGCGACACCGTCTTCTTCGGCCCGGAAGCGGAGTTCTTCATTTTCGACGACGTGCGCTGGAGCACGGCCCCGCACGACACCGGCTACAGCTACGATTCCATCGAACTGCCGGCCAATACGGGCGCCGAGTATTCCGAGGGCAACATGGGTCACCGCCCGGGGCCCAAGGGCGGCTATTTCCCGGTCAATCCGGTCGACAGCGCCCAGGACCTGCGCGGCGAAATGCTCGGCGTCATGCGCGACCTCGGCATGCAGCCGGAAAAGCACCACCACGAAGTGGCCCCGGCCCAGCACGAACTGGGCCTGAAGTTCAGCGACCTGCTGACCATGGCTGACCGTCTGCAGCTCTACAAATACGTGATCCACAACGTCGCCGCCGCCTACGGCAAGTCGGCGACCTTCATGGCCAAGCCGACCTTCGGCGACAACGGTTCGGGCATGCATGTGCACCAGTCGATCTGGCGCGACGGCAAGCCGCTGTTCGCGGGCGACAAATACGCCGGCCTGTCGGACCTCTGCCTGTGGTACATCGGCGGCATCATCAAACACGCCAAAGCCATCAACGCCTTCGCCAACTCGACCACCAACTCTTACAAGCGGCTGGTGCCCGGCTATGAAGCCCCGGTGAAACTGGCCTATTCGTCGCGCAACCGCTCGGCCTCGATCCGCATTCCGTGGGTCAATTCGCCCAAGGCCAAGCGGATCGAAGCCCGCTTCCCCGACCCGATGGGCAACCCCTATCTGACCTTCGTCGCCCTGCTGATGGCGGGCCTCGACGGGATCGAGAACCGCATCGATCCAGGCGCGCCGGCCGACAAGAACCTCTATGATCTGCCGCCCGAAGAGCGGGGCTCGATCCCCGAGGTCTGCGGTTCGCTCAAGGAGGCACTCGACAACCTCGACAAGGATCGCGCCTTCCTCAAGAAGGGCGGCGTCATGGATGACGACTTCATCGACAGCTATATCGCGCTGAAGATGGAGGAGGTTGTGCGCCTGCAACTGCACCCGCACCCGGTCGAATTCGACATGTACTACAGCTGCTGACCGGCGGCTGAAGCTGGACCATCAGGGACGCCGGACGGGGGACCGTCCGGCGTTTTCGCGTCGTCTGGTACGCCTGTGGCTAGCCCGATTGATTTCCGGCTAGCGTTTGCGACTGTCCTGCCATAGGTTTGTGCCATGGCCCGTACGGAATCCACCCAGCTCAATGTCCGCTCCCGCTTCGCGCGCGAACGCGCGTCGGCGCTGGCGCGTCAGACGGGCATGTCGACGACGCAGGTCGTGGAGGCGGCCTTGCGGGCCTTCGATCCTCCCGACACGGCATGCGTC
>JBBQTX010000274.1:0-2841 GCA_038234475.1 Caulobacterales bacterium
GGGGCCGTCCATGCCCGGCATCCGCATGTCCATGAAGACCAGATCGTAGCGGGCCCGGGCCATGGCCGCGACCGCCTCGTCGCCATTGGCGGCGGTCTCGACCGTGCAGCCCTCGCGCCGCAACAGGGTCGCGGCCAGCAGGGCCCCGACCGGATTGTCCTCGACCAGCAGCACCCGCGTGCCCGAGAAACGGGCGGGCGACACCCGGTCGTCGTCGACCGGCGCCGGCGGGGGGACCCCGGGCCGCACGCCGGCCTGACCCCCGATCGCCGCCAGCACCCGCTCCGCCAGCGAGGCCCGGCGCAGCGGCTTGATCAGATAGCCGTGAAAGCCGGCCGTCCGGTAGCGGGCGATCAGATCGCGTTCCGCCGGCTTCAGCAGGACGATGGCGCGGGCCTGATCCGGACGCGCTGCCAGGGCCTCGCCCGCTCCGCGCGCGGCGTGGTCGACCAGCACCACCGGCGCGGCGGCGCTCACCGATCCGCCCGACGCCTCGATCTGGGCCTTGGCCGTGGCGCGGATGAAGGTGTCGGGGCTGATCAGGCCGATGCTCAGTCCGGCCAGCGCCTGGCCGCGATCGGCGGGGTCGGGCGCGGCCTCGAAGACGGCTTCAAAGCGAAACCGGGCACCGGGACCGTCGGGCCGGTCGTCGACGGCGACGACGCCGTCCATGGCCGTTGCCAGCTTGCGCACCACGGCCAGCCCCAGGCCGGCGCCGCCGAACCGGCTGGCGTCCGAGCTGTCGACATGGCCGAACTCCTCGAAGATCCGCGCCCGCGCCTCGGGCGGCACACCGGGACCGGTGTCGTCGACCAGAAAGGCCAGACGGGGCCTCGCGTCCGAGCCGCCACAGCGTTCGACGGAAATCCGAACGCCGCCCGTCGCGGTGAATTTCACCGCATTGCCGGCCAGATTGAACAGCACCTGCCGCAACCGCCCTTCGTCGCCCAGAATATCGACCGCGTCGGGGGCGACCGACCAGGCGATTTCCAGACCTTTTTCGTGGGCCCGGGGGCTGAGCAGTTCCGCCACCCCGCGCAGCAG
Source organism: Caulobacterales bacterium (assembly GCA_038234475.1). Lineage (GTDB taxonomy): Bacteria > Pseudomonadota > Alphaproteobacteria > Caulobacterales > Caulobacteraceae > Brevundimonas. The sequence goes on from JBBQTX010000274.1 coordinate 1,045, forward strand.
CGCCTCCAGATCGACCGGGGCGGAATCGAACTCCAGCCTGCCGGCCTCCAGCCGGGCATAGTCGAGCAGGTCGTTGACCAGCCCCAGCAGGTGTTCGGCCGACGACCGCGCCGCCTCGGCATAGGCGCGCTGGGCCCCGTCCAGCCGGGTGCGCGACAGCAGGCCCAGCATGCCGATGACGCCGTTCAGCGGGGTGCGCATCTCATGGCTCATCAGGCGCAGGAACTGATGTTCCGCCGCCTCGGCCCTGACCGGTTCCGCCGTCGCCTTCGCCCGCCGCGCCATCGTCCGCCTCCTGACACGTCAGCATGGCCGGCAAGCGTTAAGGGCGGGTTGGAATTCGGCCTTAAGAGCCTGCGGTCAGAAGGCGGGTGTCCCGGCGCGGTGGCTGGTCTGGCGATCGAAATCGGCCTCGGCACCGACGGTCGAGCGGCGATAGACCAGGGCCTCGGCGATATGGCGGCGCAACACACCGTCGCAGGCGTCCAGATCGGCGATGGTGCGCGCCAGCCGCAGGGTGCGCGTCCAGCCCCGCGCGGTCAGGCCCCCCGCGTCGCCGGCGCGCATCAGCAGGGCGCGTCCGGCCTCGTCCGGGGTGGCGAACCGGTCCAGCGTCGCGCCCGACGCCCGGGCGTTGATCGCCTGGTCGCGCGCCGTCTCGGGGTCGATCCCGGCGGCGCGCAGCCGCTCCTCCTGCAGGGCGCGGGCGGCGAACACCCGGGCGGAAGCCTCGGCCGTGCCCTCGGCGGGCGGTGGCAGGGCCATGTCGGCGGCGGTCACCGGCGGCGTCTCGACCGTCAGATCGATGCGGTCGAACATCGGGCCCGAGATGCGGTTCTGATAGTCTCGCTGGCAGCGCGGGGCCTTGCCGCAGGCCCCCTTGCCGCCGCCGCCCATGCCGCAGCGGCACGGGTTCATCGCCGCCACCAGTTGGAACCGGGCTGGATAGCGGACATGGGCATTGGCCCGTGCCACCACGATCTCGCCGGTCTCCAGCGGCGCGCGCAGCGAATCGAGCGCCTGGGCCGAATATTCCGGCAGTTCATCCAGGAACAGGACGCCGTTGTGGGCCAGCGACGCCTCGCCCGGCCGGGCCCGATGCCCGCCGCCGGTCAGAGCCGCCATCGAGGCGGAATGGTGCGGCGAGCGGAACGGCCGGTCGCGGGTCAGGGCCCCGCGCTCGATCAGGCCGGCCACCGACCAGACCATCGAGGTCTCCAGCAGTTCCCGGGCGTTCAGCGGCGGCAGCAGGCCGGGCAGGCGCGCGGCCATCATCGACTTGCCCGACCCCGGCGGTCCGACGAACAGCAGGTTGTGGCCGCCCGCAGCGGCGATCTCCAGCGCCCGTTTGGCGCTCTCCTGACCCTTGACCTCGCGCAGGTCGGGCACGGCGGCCCCGGACCGCATCGCCCCCGGCTCGGGCCGCCGCAGGACTTGGCTGCCCTTGAAATGATTGACCAGACCGATCAGCGAGCGCGGGGCCAGCACCCGGACGTCGCCCGCCCAGGCCGCCTCGGGCCCGTTGGCCTCCGGACAGATCAGGCCCAGCCCCATGGCGTCGACCGCCACGGCGGCGGGCAGGGTGCCCCCGACCGGCGCGATCTGGCCGTCCAGCCCCAGTTCGCCCACCGCCGCCCAGCCGGACAGGGCGTCGACCGGTATGACCCCCATCGAGGCCAGCAGGGCCAGAGCGATCGGCAGGTCGAAATGACTGCCCTCCTTGGGCAGGTCGGCCGGGGCCAGATTGGCGATGATCCGGCGCGACGGCAGGGCCAGTCCGATGCCGGCGAACGCCCC
>JBBQTX010000275.1:0-2772 GCA_038234475.1 Caulobacterales bacterium
CACACGCGCCGTCAGCGGCTGGCCCGTCGATATGCCACCCAGCACGCCACCGGCGTGGTTGGACAGAAACACCGGCAGCCCGTCCGAACCCAGCCGCATTTGGTCGGCGTTGTCCTCGCCCGACAGTTCGGCCGAGCCGAACCCCGCGCCGATCTCCACGCCCTTGACCGCATTGATCGACATCAGCGCCGCCGCCAGTTCGGCGTCCAGCTTGCCATAGACCGGCGCGCCCCAGCCCGCTGGCAGGCCCGTGGCTTCCAGCGCCACGACCGCGCCGATCGACGACCCGGCCTTGCGCACGCCATCGAGGTAATCCTCCCACGCTGGCACGACCGCCGCCGAGGCCGCGAATAGGGCGTTGTCATAGACCGCGTCGAAATCCACCGCCTCTGGCGCGATCCGGTGCGGGCCCAGCTGCACCACCCCGGCGCGGATTCGCACGCCGTCGCCGAGAATCTTGCGCGCCACCGCCCCCGCCGCGACCCGCAGGGCCGTCTCGCGCGCCGACGACCGCCCGCCGCCGCGATGGTCCCGCACGCCGTATTTGGCCTGATAGCTATAGTCCGCATGGCCGGGCCGGAAGGCGCGGGCGATCTCGCCATAGTCCTTGGAGCGCGCATCCTCGTTGTCGATGTGGATGGCGATCGGCGTGCCGGTGGTCACCGGCCCGTTGCCGTCGTCGAACACGCCCGACAGGATGCGGGCCGCGTCGCTCTCCTGTCGCTGGGTGACGAAACGGCTGCCGCCGGGCTTGCGCCGGTCCAGCCACGGCTGAAGATCGGCCTCGGTCAGCGGTATGAGGGGCGGACAGCCGTCGATGACACAGCCGACCGCCGGCCCATGGCTCTCGCCCCAGGTCGTCACGCGGAACAGATGGCCGAAGGTGTTGTGGGACATGGAAACCTAGTGATGCAGCCGGGCGGCGCGCCCGTAGCGCGCCGCAGCGTCGTTGAGGCGTCTGTCCCGTGTCCACAGCATGATGTCGTGGGTTATCAGAACGGACGCCAGAAGATGGACGTCGATCCAGCCGAGGCCCGTCCCGTAGTGTTTCCCGGCCTCCACCAATCGCATCACTTCCTCATCGCTTGCCAGCCTGGCCTGGTGAATGGCGTTCAGTTCCGTCAGTGTCTGTTCGCGCATGGGCAGCCCCCCCATGGCGAGTTCGCCAATCACGAACGGATGCATCCTTACGCGCTTTTGCGAAAGCCATCCGGCCATGACGGCGTCCGTGCTGCGGAAATGATCGGCCCAGACAGACGTGTCCGCGAGTATGAAGGTCATTCGTCCTCAGCGACCCAGTAGCGTTTGCGAGGACCGGGTTCGAAATCCGGCTGGCTGCCGCCCATTCTGGCCAGGCGGCGAGACGCCTCACCGGAGACGTAGTCTTTCAGGGCATGACGGATGATGGCCGACGGCTCGTTCAGCCCGCTGTATTCCGCTGCTTGCGCCAACAGGGCGTCGTCTATGGTGACCGTCGTTCGCACCGTCGCCTCCTGCATCAATCGACGCATCAATGATGCGCGAAATCGTGCCCCGACGCAACATCACGCCGCCATCCGGTCCGGGGTCCAGACGCGGGTGAACCGCAGCAACAGGTCCTCCGCCGCCGACGGCGCGTCCTCGCAGGGCCGTAGCGTCACGAACAGATGCCCCTGTGGCCGGGGTCCGCGCGCGGGCAGGCCCAGGCCCTTCAGGCGCAAATGCAGAGGCTGATGGCCCGCCACGATCCAAGCCGCGCGCTCTCCGGCATGGGTGTCGATCGTCAACCGCCCGCCGTCCCCCAGCAGCCGCGCCGGTACGGGAAAGTTCATATAGAGGTCGTCGCCGATCGCGCCGAGGCCATCCGCGCCACGGATCAGGACCGGAAGATACAGATCCTCGCCGTCCGCCGACGCGGCCTTCAGTCGCAGATGCTCTCCGGTGCGCAGCCCGACAGGCACGCGCACCCGCAGGGTCCGGCCGGCCAGACGGACCTCGGCGACGCCGCCGTCGAGGGCGTCCCGGGGGCTGATCGAGACCACGGGCGGGGAGGGGGGGCGAACCACAGGCGCGGCCAGCGCCAGCGGCGCGGCATGGGTCTGGATCAGCCGCCAGGCGGCGATGACGCGGCGGAACCGGTCCTCGTCACCGCCGGGCAGATCGGGCCGCGCGGCCTTCACCGCCGCCCGGAACGCCACGGTCAGGGCCTCGCCCTCTGCCGGGCCGGTCAGGCCGAGCAGGGCATGGGCCTCGCGGAGGGAGGCGACCTCGGGACGGGATCGGGCGCGCATCCGCGCACTAAGGCCCTCGACATGGTCAAGGCCCGGTTAACCGCAAAGCCTCGCGACTCTCGCAGTTAGGACCGAGGAAGATACAATATTTTGTGATCACTTCCACAAGGTGGGTGATTGATGACGGGCGCTTGTCTCAAGCAGGCAAGAACTGTCGGCTTGGCTCGGAGCGACTTTAAGTGCGGCAGTGCGGTGCGAAAGATGTATCAGAGCGTAGAGAGTTGCGCGTTGAGGGAAAACTTTGAGCCACAACCCATCAATCACGAAGCCTTCGTCGAACCTCGTCAAATTTCGACGTGCGCGGGCCGAGCATCGCGCTCTTCAGGTGTCTGGCCCTAGGGTAGGTCGTCCGGTAGGCTGTCTTTCTCTCGCCAATCTGTCCAGCGTGGATGATCAACCCACGCGGGAGTGAGATCAGAAGTTGCAAAAAGAGTGTCTTTTCCCACCAACGGAACCGATTTGATACCCGCACCATGTTGAGTAGACAGGAAATCCCGAAGAT
>JBBQTX010000276.1:0-2771 GCA_038234475.1 Caulobacterales bacterium
AGGTCGAATGGCGGGCGGTTGGTCTCGGCCAGGGCCGAGATGAAGAAGATGATCGACATCGGGAACATCACCGCGATGGTCGGCCAGGTTCCGGCCCCGCCGCCGAAGGCGAACCAGTTCCAGATCATGCCCTGCTGCTGCGTCACGATCGATGACAGGTTCATGGTCCCTGCCAGCAGGATGACGGTGATGATCACCAGGCCGATCGAGACCTCGTAGGACACCATTTGCGCCGCCGACCGCAGCGACCCGAGGAACGGGTACTTCGAGTTCGAAGCCCAGCCGCCCATGATGATGCCGTAGACGCCCAGCGAGCTGATCGCGAAAATGTAGAGCACCCCGACGTTCAGATCCGAGATCACCCAGCCCGGCGCGAACGGAATGGCCGCCCAGGCGATGAAGGCGAGGACAAAGGTCAGCAGCGGGGCCAGCAGGAAGACCACCTTGTCTGCGCCGGCGGGGACGATGACTTCCTTCAGCACGAATTTCAGGAAGTCGGCGAACGACTGCAGCAGGCCGAACGGGCCGACCACGTTCGGGCCTTTGCGCATCTGCACGCTCGCCCAGATCTTGCGGTCGGCCAGCAGCAGGAAGGCCAGCGAGATCAGGATGCCGACCGTGACCAGCAGAATGCCGCCGGTGGTGATCAGCAACCAGCCGACCGGACCGCTCCAGAACGTCGGCGGAATCTGACCCCACAGCCAGACGGCCCCCACGGCGAGGGCCGCGGCGACGGCCAGTCCGACGACCGACATAAAGATCGCCGCCAGCGGGTTGGAACGGTGGGGAACGACCTCGGTCATCGCCTACTCCGCCGCCATGGCGAGCGGGGCGATCCGCAGGGCGGACAGCTCGGCCATGGTCACGCTGGCGCGCGTGATCGGATTGTTCAGATAGGGATCACGCACCGCCGAGCCCAAGGCCAAGTCGCCCATCTCGCCCTTCTTGCCCAGCACCGCCGGGTCGAACGACCCGGGCGCGGGCCGATAGTTGATGCGGCCGAAGGTCGGATGATCCGCCATCAACGTCGCGCGCAAGGCGTCCATGTTGTCGTACGGCAGGGTCTGTCCCACCAGCGCCGACAGGGCGCGCAGAACGGCCCAGTCCTCTTTCGCCAGGCCCTTGGGGAAGACGACCCGTTCGGCCATCTGCACCCGGCCCTCGGTGTTCACATACAGGCCCGGCTTTTCGGTATAGGCCGCGCCCGGCAGGATCACGTCGGCACCGTGCGCGCCCCGGTCGCCGTGGCTGCCCAGATAGACGCGGAAGGCCTTCGAGACCGAGGTTTCGATCTCGTCGGCGCCCAGCAGGAACAGGACGTCCAGCGCGCCGGGCTTGACCATGTCGGCGGCGTTCAGCCCGCCCTTGCCGGGGACGAAGCCCATGTCCAGCCCGCCGACCCGCGCCGCGGCATGATGCAGGACATTGAACCCGTTCCAGCCGTCCTTGATCACGCCAATCTTGGCGGCCAGCCGACCGGCGGCGTTCAGCACGGCGGCACCCTGATGCCCCGCCAGCGCGCCGGTTCCGAGGATGATCGCCGGCCGTTCGGCCCGCTCCAGCGCCTCGCGCGCCGCCTTGGGCATCCGCGACAGGATGCGGGTGCCGTAGCCGAGGAAATCATAGTCGTAGGTCAGGTCGGGCTTGGGGCCGATCAGGCCGATCCGCATCTTGCCCTTCAGCCAGGCCTTGCGCAGGCGGGCATTCAGCAGCGGGGCCTCGGTGCGGGGATCGACCCCGATCAGCAGCACAGCGTCCGCCTGCTCTATGCCCTCGATGCCCGAGTTGAACAGCCACCCCTCGCGCGGGCCCTTGCCGTCCGGACCGGGGCCCAGCGGCGCGCCGTCCTGACGGCAGTCGGTATTGGCCGAGCCCAGGCCCCGGAACAGGTCCAGCGCCGCCTTCATCGATTCCGCGTCCTGCAGGTCGCCGGCGATCACGCCGATCCGGTCCGCCGGCGCGGCCTTCAGCCGGTCCGCCACCACGGCGAGGGCCTCGTCCCACGTGGCCGCGCGCAGCTTGCCGTTCTCGCGCACATAGGGCCGGTCCAGCCGCTGGCGCTGCAGGCCGTCGACGGCATAGCGGCTGACGTCGGACAGCCACTCCTCATTGATGCCCTCATGCACGCGCGGCAGGATGCGCATCACCTCTGCGCCCTTGGAATCGGCGCGGATGTTGGAGCCCAGGGCGTCCATCACATCGATGGTCTCGGTGGGTTTCAGCTCCCACGGGCGATAATGGAACTGCCACGGCCGGTGGGTCAGGGCGCCGACCGGGCACAGGTCGTTGACGTTGCCCGACAGCTCCGACCCGACCGCTTTTTCGAGATAGGTGGTGATCTCGGCGTCCTCTCCGCGCGAGATCATGCCGATGTCCGGCACGCCCGCCACTTCCGTCACGAACCGCACGCAGCGGGTGCACTGGATGCACCGCGTCATGAAGGTCTTGATGGTCGGACCCATGTTCTTTTCTTCGACCGCGCGCTTGTTCTCGGCATAGCGCGAGCCGTCGCGGCCATAGGCCATGGCCTGGTCCTGCAGGTCGCACTCGCCGCCCTGGTCGCAGATCGGACAATCCAGCGGGTGGTTGATGAGCAGGAACTCCATCACCCCTTCGCGCGCCTTCTTCACCATCGGCGTGTCGGTGAAGATTTCCTGGCCCTCGGCGGCCGGAAGCGCGCACGAAGCCTGCGGCTTGGGCGGTCCAGGCTTCACTTCGACCAGGCACATGCGGCAGTTGCCGGCGATCGACAGCCGCTCGTGATAGCAGAA
>JBBQTX010000277.1:0-2713 GCA_038234475.1 Caulobacterales bacterium
CGCTCAGCTTCTGGTCAGCGACCAGTTCGCGCACCGGGTTCAAATAGCTGTCGTCGGCGGCGTTGAAGCGGGAATAGTTGAGCCCGGCCAGTACCAGCCGCTGCCGTTCGGCCTCGGCCCCCTCGCCCTGGCCATAGGTCAGGAAGAAGCTGCGGATCTTCTCCTTCAGCGCCGGATCGAGGTCCTCGCGCACGACGATGCCGCTTTCGGGGATCGGGGGCGACTGCCAAATCTCCTCGATCTGGGCGGCGATCTGGGGGTTCTGGCGGGTCAGGAAGACGGTGTTGACCGTGTTGGAGGTGGCCACGTCGAGGACGCCCGAAGCCACCGAAAAGGCGTTGGCCTGGTGGTTGGCCGAGCGCACCGTCTTGAAGCATTCGGACGGATCGACACCGGCGGGATTGAACAGGAAGGCGATCGGAGCCAGCGTTCCCGAGGTCGACTGGGCATCGCCGATGCCGAAGTCGAAGCGCTTGCCGCAGGCCATGACCTGATCCAGCGTGATGCCCGAACCGCGCCGCACGATAAGGGTCGAGCGGTAGCTGTCCGCCCCCTCCTTGTCGACTATGCGGGCGATCACCTCTGCGTCGGCCCGGTCGATGGCCTCGATCGCGGGCTTGGCCGAGAACCAGGCAACCTGGGTCTGGTTGCCGCGCATGGCCTCGACGAGGACGGTGTAGTTGGAACCGAAATAGGATTTCACCGGCACGCCGACGGCCTTCGACAAGTCCGCCAGCAAAGGCTCCCAGAGCGGGCCGGACGAGGCCTGGCCCTCGGCCGACAGGATGGAGAAGGTGATCTCGGCCGGGACCGCGCCGGCCTTGTTCTCGTCCCCTGCCCCGCACGAGGCGACGCCGAACAGCAGCGCGGGGGCGACGATGGCAGCCAAGGCCAGCCGGCGGGTGGTGTGAAGGAAGGTCATGACTTGGTTTCCCAGAACGCGTCCTCGAACTCGGGACCGTAGATGTCGATGAGTTGCTTCGTATCCAGACCTGTCGAGGGACCGTCATAGACGATCTGGCCCGCCTTCAACGCGACGACACGTTCGCAATATCGGATGGCGTAATCGACCTGGTGCAGGGTGACGATGACCCCCAGGCCGTCGCGCCTGTTCAGCTCGACCAGCAGCTCCATCACCTTGCGGGCGGAGACGGGGTCCAGCGAGGCGACAGGTTCGTCGGCCACGATGGCCTTGGCCCCCTGGACCAGGGCGCGGGCGATGGCTGCGCGCTGCTGCTGCCCCCCCGACAGGGTGTTGGCGCGCTGGGCGGCGTATTCAGACACGCCGACGCGGTGCAACGCCGCCATGGCGATCCGCTTGTCCGCCGATGGCCAGGCCCCGAGGAAGCCGCGCCAGCCGGGCAGACGTCCGAGCGCGCCCAGCATGACATTGGAGAACAGCGACAGCCGGCCGACCAGATTGAACTGCTGGAAGATCATGCCCAGCTTCTGGCGCGCAGCGCGGACGGACCGGGTCGTGCGGCCGTTCTTCTGCACCGTCTCGCCGAAGACCTCGATCACGCCCTTGCCGGAATCGATCGTCTGCAGCCCGGTGATCGAGCGCAGCAGGGTCGACTTGCCCGAACCAGACGGCCCGATCAGGGCGACCATTTCTCCGGCCCCGACCTCGACGGACACGCCGTTCAGGGCCTTTCGGGTGCCGAAAGTCTTGGACACGTCCCTGGCCGATACGACACTGGGCGCGACGGCGGCGGCGGAAGCTGAGGTCATGACTCGCGGGAAGCCGTTTCAGAGGCGCGCCGGATGGCCCGGTCGGGGCCGCGATGCAAGCCTTAATGACACGTCCGCGCCGACGCCGTCCAGCGTGACGGCATCGCGGGCGGGCGCGAGCGTGCGGCCTGCCCTATTGCGCCGGACGCACCTCCACCGGCAGGCCCAGCGCCTCCAGTTGTGGGCGTACCGTCGCCGCGTCGCCGACCACGACCCAGACCATTTGGGCGCTGTCGATGATGCGGCGCGCCTCGGCGTCCATCTGCTCGGCCGTCATGGCCTCGTAACGCGGGGCCAGGGTCTCCCAATAGTTGTCGGGGCGACCGAACAGGGCGTTGGAGCGCAGCGCGTTCAGCACAGCGGCCGAGGTTTCGAAACTGCCGGGCAGTTGGCGGACATTGCCGTTGACGGTGCGCTCGCGCTCGGCGGCGGTGACGCCCCGGTCGGACAGGAAGGCGCGGTACTGGTCGATCAGGACGGCAATCGATTCCCCCGTGCGGTTCGACTGCACGGGTGCCGAGATAATGTAGGGCGCGCCGTTCTCCAGCGCCGTGGTCCGGCCGTTCAGGCCGTAGGACCAGCCGCGGGTCTCCCGGATGTCCTGGTTGATGCGGGACAGAAAGCCGTTGCCGATCACCTCATTGGCCGCCTGGAAGGCCACCAGGTCGTCGCGTCCCGTGACCGGCAGCACCAGGCCGCCGAGGATCAGCGACTGCGGCGACTGGGGCCGGTCGATCAGGACGATCCGCGGCCGGGGCGCGGGTGCCGCCGTGTCGAAGGCCTTGGTCCCACGGGGCGTCGACGGCGCGGCCCATGTGCCGAAACGCGCCTCCAGCATCGGCGTCAGTTCCGACAGCGGACGGTCCGAGACGATGAACAGGCGGGCGTTGTCCGGACGGATCCAGCGCTGGTGGAAGGCGGCCAGAGCGTAGCGGTCCAGGCCCTCGACCGCCACCGTCTCGCCCAGCCCCGACCAGGCACG
>JBBQTX010000278.1:0-2670 GCA_038234475.1 Caulobacterales bacterium
AGGACGTTCTGCCGGCCGGTGGTCAGGCCAATCCGATCGTCTACGAACAGGACGGTCGCCAGTATCTGGTCATCATGGCCGGCGGGCATCACTTTATGGAGACGCCGAGAGGCGACTATCTGATCGCATACGCCCTGCCCGAGCGTCGATAAGCACCGTCGTGGTCGAGCTTGCGGTGACCATTCGCGGAGTGACCCTCAAGCGCAAATGGCCAAGAGCGGGGCAGGAAGCCAAGGCTTGGTCTGGACCGGGAACGGCCCTGTTCAAGGTCGCCTGCGGGGCGAAGTCAGTCGATGGCATCGGTCCCGACAGCGGACGTTCCCGTTCTGCCGGAAACGGAGGTCGCGAGGGTCGGGGGAGGTGGCCAGCGGACCGAAGACCCAACTCTCGGCAACCTCGGTTCCGCACCATAGGCTGACACCGCCTTGCCGCCAGGCAGCGGAGCTTTTAGTAGGGTCGTCGCTTGAGCCGGGCGCGCGCGCCGGCGCGAAAGGAGCGGCGATGGCGTTCGAAACTGTTCCGCTGCAACCGCTGGAGCGCGGCTATCTGAAGGTCCTGCGCATCCGGTCGGCGATCGGCTGGCTGGTCATTGCAGCGATAGCGGCGGTGGCGGACAGTTTTTTGCAATTTCGCTCCGGGATTACGCCCGGTGTCGTCGCCGGACCTGTCATCGTGCTCGGCATCCTCTCGATCGTCTTCCTCGTGCCCGGTCGCTGGCGTCGCTGGGGCTATGCCTTCACCGACAGGGAGTTGCACGTCGCCTACGGCTGGCTCACGCGCGTGCACACCGTCGTCCCGGTCGCCCGCGTCCAGCATATCGACGTGAGCCAGGGGCCGATCGAACGCAGCGCGGGTGTCGCGACCCTCAGCCTGCACACGGCCGGCACCGAGAACAGCCTCGTGGTGCTCCCGGGCATAAGCCGCCAGCGTGCCGAGGAAATGCGCGATGCGATCCGCGCCAGAATCAGCGACGCGCCCTGGTGAGCGCAGCCGAATCCTCAACCGTCGCCGAGGCCATGCCGCCGCGACGGCTTGACCCGCGTACGATCCTCATCCGGTTCCTGGAGGTCTCGCCATCCGTCGTCATCGGCGTACCGGTGTTTCTGGCCTGGTCGCGGACCGAAGGCGTCCCGCTGGCGTTCCTGCTCCCAGGGATGGCGCTGCTGTCGGTCGTCATGCTGTTTTTCAGCTGGCTCCGCTGGCGCAGCTTCACATACCAGATCCTGCCTGGGCAGGTCGTCATCACGCGCGGCCTGATCAAGCGGACCCGCCGATCGATACCGGCCCAACGGATTCAGGACGTGTCGATCAAACAGGGTCTGTTGTCCCGGTTGATCGGTCTTGCGGAAGTGCGCATCGAAACCGGCGGCGGGGAGGCGGACGAGGGCAGGCTGGACAGTGTCAGCCTGTCCGAGGCCTATCGCCTGCGCGAGGTGCTTCGCGGCATCCGGACGGGTGTCACCGCCGCCGGGGCCGGCGGCCGCGCGGGCGAGGACGAGGCCGAAACCCCGCTGTTCCGAATGGGGCTCGCGCGGCTGCTCTACTCCGGATTGTTCAACTTCTCGCTCGTCTGGATCGCCGCCATTTTCGGCATTCTCCAGTTCTTCGGCCAGGCGCTCGGCTATGACCAGGACCGGTGGTTGGAGGTGGCCGGCATTGCCGAGAGGGAGTTGCAATCGCGGCTCAACGTCTCGGTCATTCTCAGCGTCGCCGGGCTCGCCATCGGTCTTGGACTGCTGGCCGGTGTCATCAGGACGGTGCTGCAGACCTATGGCTTCAGGCTCGTCCATACCGAGCCACGATTTCGCTACAGTCGCGGCCTGTTGACCCGGACCGAGGTGGTGGTGGCGAAGCGGCAGATACAGCTGGGGCTGGTCGAGCGCGGCGCCGTGAGCGGTCGCCTGGGTTGGTGCGCGCTCAAGGTTCAGACGTTGGGCGGCAGCGAACACGTGTCGGGCCGGCAGGAGCTCGCACCGTTCGCGAGGCCTGCGGAGCTGGCACCCATCATCGCCCTTGCCGGACTGCCTCCGTTCGAGCGTTCGAAGCTGCGATCCGTGTCGCGCCGGCATGTCCTGGGCGGACTCGTCGGATTTGTCATTTTGCCCACGGTCATCCTGCTGGTGGCGACGGCCTTCTTCCCGCCGGCCGCGCTGGTTCTGTTCGCCATGCCTGTCCCGCTCGCGGTCGCTCTGCTGCGGCGCCGCTGTCATGGTTACGCGCTGGCCGGAACCAGCGTGCAGGTGACGCGCGGCGTGCTGACGCGGCGCGACTGGACGATCCCTTACGGCAATGTCCAGGCCGTCACCGTGCGGCGCGGGCCGGTTCAGCGGTGCCTCGGGATCGCGACCGTGCGGATCGACACCGCAGGCGGACGAGGGCTCAACGGACCGCATGTCCACGATCTCGATGAGGCGCATGCGGCGGCGTTCGTCGGCGACCTGATCGAGCGGGTGGAGGCCCGCGGGTCTCCTACAGGGGGCGTGGCCCGAGATTGAAATCGTTTCAGGAAGCGGACCTTCGGGGGGACTCCCATGTCGGCGTCGATCCCCTAGAGTGCGCGTCCACAGTTCAGGGAATGGAGTCTCCCACATGTTTCGCAAGACGATGGGCGGCCTCGCCGTCGCCGCCGTGCTGCTGGTGGCGGGCACCGCCGCGGCGCAGGACTTTTCG
>JBBQTX010000279.1:0-2662 GCA_038234475.1 Caulobacterales bacterium
GGTGAGATTGCAGTGTTTTTCGAAACCGTACAGCAATGGAATGCACCTGAAATTAAGGAACCATACTCTGCATTTGTAACAACAAACCCCCGGCCAATCCGGCCAGCACATCGCCCGAGCCCGCCGTCGCCAGCCAGGGCGATCCGTTCGTATTGACCCTGACCCGCCCGTCCGGCGCGGCGATCACGGTCTGATGCCCTTTCAGGATCACCGTGGTCCCGCAGGCCTGCGCCGCCGCCCTTGCGGCCGCCTCCCGGCCCTGCGCCAGCAGTCCTGGAAACAGCCGCTCGAACTCGCCCTCGTGCGGCGTCAGCACGTCGCCCGGCGTCAGACAGGCGAACAGCGCCTCCGGGGCATGCTTGAACAGCGTCAGGGCATCGGCGTCGAGAACCAGCGTTGCCCGGGTCTGGCCCAGGGCGACCACATTCGCCCTTGTCTCCGGCGTCAGGCCCGCCGCCGGTCCGATCACGACGCAGTCCAGCCGCTCTGCCAGGGCGGCAAGCCCGTCCGGCGTCTCAAACACGTCGACCATCACCGCCTCGACCGCCGCAGCGACGATCGGGCCGGCCTCCGGCGGACACAGCAGACGCACCAGCCCGGCACCGACCCTGAGCCCTGCCCGCGCCGCCAGCCGTGCCGCGCCGGTCTGCAGCATCCCGCCGGATACCACGCCCAGCCTCCCGCGCTGATGCTTGTGGGTGTCCGGTCCCGGCCACGGCAGGAGTTCGCGCCAAAGGGTCGGCGCATTGGGTTCGTTCATGCGCCTTCCAACGCGCGTTCGTGACAAAAATGCAAATCGGGCCTTGCCTTATGCTGCAATGCGATGTCCCTTTGGTTCCCGAGCGTCTGGCCCACCTGATGCCGCCTCGGGGTCGCCCATGAAGAAGATCGAAGCCGTCATCAAGCCGTTCAAGCTGGACGACGTCAAAGAGGCCCTGCAGGACATCGGCGTCCAGGGCATGACCGTGCTCGAAGCCAAGGGCTACGGCCGCCAGAAGGGCCATTCCGAACTCTACCGCGGCGCCGAATACGTCATCGACTTCCTGCCCAAGATCAAGATCGAGGTGGTGGTCGCCGACGACCTGGCCCCGGCCGTGATCGAGGCCATCCAGACCGCCGCCCGCACGGGCAAGATCGGCGACGGCAAGATCTTCGTCTCGGACATCCTTGACGTCATCCGCATCCGCACCGGCGAAACCGGTGCCCAGGCCGTATAGGCCCCTCTCTCCCCAACCCCGCTTCCTCCCCAGAAGAAACGAAAAAGGACGATCGAACCATGAGCGCCGCCAAGAAGATCCTTCAGGAGATCAACGATAAAGACGTGAAATACGTCGACGTCCGCTTCACCGACACCAGGGGGCGGCTGCAGCACGTCACCTTCGATATCGACCTGGTCGACGAGGAGTTTCTTGAAGAAGGCACCATGTTCGACGGCTCGTCCATCGCCGGCTGGAAGGCGATCAACGAGAGCGACATGCTGCTCAAGCCGGACCTGTCGTCGTCCTATATTGATCCCTTCTACCAGCAGACCACGATGTTCCTGTTCTGCGACGTGATGAACCCGGACACGGGCGAACCCTATAACCGCGACAGCCGCTCCATGGCCAAAAAGGCCCTGGCCTATGTCCAGTCCTCGGGCGTGGGCGACCAGGTCTATTTCGGCCCGGAAGCCGAGTTCTTCATCTTCGACGACGTGCGCTGGACCACACAGCCGCACAACACCGGCTACAGCTATGACTCTACCGAGTTGCCGGCCAACACCGGCGCGGAATACACCGAGGGCAATATGGGCCACCGCCCCGGACCCAAGGGCGGCTATTTCCCCGTCAATCCGGTCGACTCAGGCCAGGACCTGCGCGGCGAAATGCTGGGCGTCATGCGCGACCTGGGCCTCCAGCCCGAGAAACACCACCACGAGGTGGCCCCCGCCCAGCATGAACTGGGCCTGAAGTTCAGTGACCTGCTGACCATGGCCGACCGGTTGCAGCTGTATAAGTACGTCATCCACAATGTGGCGGCCGCCTACGGCAAGTCGGCGACCTTCATGGCCAAGCCGATGTTCGCCGACAACGGCTCGGGCATGCACGTGCACCAGTCGATCTGGCGCGACGGCAAGCCCCTGTTCGCCGGTGACAAATACGCCGGCCTGTCGGACACCTGTCTTTGGTACATCGGCGGCATTATCAAACATGCCAAGGCCATCAATGCCTTCGCCAACTCGACCACCAACTCCTACAAGCGGCTGGTCCCCGGCTATGAGGCCCCGGTAAAACTGGCCTATTCGGCCCGTAACCGTTCGGCCTCGATCCGCATCCCCCATGTCTCCTCGCCCAAGGGCAAGCGCATCGAGGCCCGCTTCCCCGATCCGATGGGCAACCCCTATCTGACCTTCGTCGCCCTGCTGATGGCCGGGCTGGACGGCATCGAGAACCGGATCGATCCGGGCGGCCCCGCTGACAAGAACCTCTATGACCTGCCGCCCGAAGAGCGCGGCAACATCCCCGAGGTCTGCGGCAGTTTGAAAGAAGCCCTTGAGAACCTCGACAAGGACCGGGCCTTCCTCAAGAAGGGCGGGGTCATGGACGACGACTTCATTGACGCCTTCATCGAGATGAAGATGGAGGAGGTCATGCGCCTCCAGCTCCACCCCCACCCGGTGGAA
>JBBQTX010000280.1:0-2656 GCA_038234475.1 Caulobacterales bacterium
CCATCGCCGGCGGGGCCTGAAGCAGGGAGGCGGCGACCTGGAAGGTCTCCTGCACCCCGTCCACCAGCACCCCGGCCATCCGGGTCCCGTCCTGGATCACGACGATGACGTGGCGGCTCGAGGGCTCGGTCTTGCCCAGTCCCAGACGGCAACGCAGGTCCAGCACCGGCATGACCGCACCGCGAAGGTTGATGACCCCCAGGATATAGTCGGGCGTCTGGGGGATGGGCGTGGTCGCGGTCCAGCCCCGGATCTCGCGCACCGAGCGGACGTCGATACAGTATTCCTGGCCGCCAATCTCGAACGAGATCAGTTCGACCATGCTTGCGGCTTCGGGCTGCAACGCGGCCATGATCAGAAGGCTTCCCATTCGTCGGCCTTCAGGGCCGTATTGCCGACCGACCGGGTGGCGGGGCGGTAGGTTTCGACGGCGGCCGCTCGGCTGGCGGACGGTCGCACCTCGGCCTCGATCCGGGCCTGGGCGGCATGCACCGGATTGCTCCGGTGGCTCGCCGTGGCACTGCCGACCCTGAAGTGCGAGACCAGTTTATCCAGGTCGCCGGCATCGCCGTTGAGCGAACGCGCGGCGGCCGTGGTTTCCTCGACCATGGCCGCGTTCTGCTGGACCATCTGGTCCATGTGGTTGATCGCCGTGTTGACCTCGCTCAGGGCTGAGGCCTGTTCCTGGGCCGAGGCACTGATCTCGGACACCAGACCGTCGATGGTCGCGACTTGGTCCACGATCCGGATCAGGCTCTCGCCCGTTTCGCCGACCAGGGACACGCCCTCGCTGACCTGTTTGCCCGAGGTCGAGATCAGGCCCTTGATCTCCCTGGCCGCCTCGGCCGAGCGCTGGGCCAGGGCCCGGACTTCCTGGGCCACGACCGCAAAGCCGCGCCCGGCGTCGCCCGCCCGGGCTGCCTCGACGCCCGCGTTCAGGGCCAGAAGATTGGTCTGGAAGGCGATCTCGTCGATCACACCGATGATCTGGGTGATCTCGGCCGACGACTTCTCGATCTCGCCCATGGCGGTTATGGCGCGTTGCACCACTTCGCCCGACTGTCTCGCATCGCCGCGGGCCGAGGCCACGGCCTCCGCTGCATGTCGCGAGCCCTCGGCCGTGCGTTTCACCGTCGCAGTGATCTGTTCCAGGGCGGCGGCGGTCTCTTCCAGAGAGGCAGCCTGCTGTTCCGTCCGCCTCGACAGGTCGTCGGTCGCCTGGGTGATTTCATCCGACCCGGAACGGATGGTCGACACATTGCTGACGACCGAGGCCATGGCTTCGCGCAGTTGGCCCACGGCTCCGTTGAAGTCGCTCTGAAGCTTCACATAGTCGGCCGGGAAGGTCTGGTTCAGCTGGACGGTCAGGTCGCCACGGCTGATGGATTCCAGACCGGCGGCCAGGGCTTCGACCACGGCGGCCTGACGCTGGGCGGATTCGTCGGACATGAGCTGGTTCTGCAGACGCTCGGCCTCGGCGGCTTCGCGGGTCGCCATCGCGTCGGCCTCGACCTGACGGGCCCGGATGCCAACCTCCTTGAACACCTGCACCGCCTTGGCCATCACGCCAATTTCGTCATGGCGGTCTCTTGACGGGATCTCGACGTCGGTCTTGCCACCCGCCATGGCTTGCATGGCTTGGCTCAGGGTGCCGAGCGGCGCCATCGAGCGCGTGACCCAGAAGGCGATCGCGCCACCCACGACCAGCCCGAGCAGGCAAAGCCCGATGATAATCTCCAGGAAAGATTTTACTGCGGCCGTGGTCTCTTCGCCGATCGCCTTGTTGCGCGCTTCCTGCAGATCGATGAACTGGTTGATCCGGGCCAGCCATTCCACAAAGGTAGGCCGCGCCTGGGTCAGCAGCACGGTCTCGGCACCGGCCACATCTCCGGCGGTGCGCAGCGCGATGATCTGCTCGACCATGGGCACCGTGCGGGCCTCCGTTTGCTTGATGCTGTCCAGGATCGCCCGTTCCTCGGCGGTCACTTCCGGGCCCGTCATCATGGCATCCAGAGGACCGGCTGACTCGGCATAAATCGACGACAGCGTCTCGATCGAGTTGATGGTCCTTTCGATGTCGGCGGAGGCCGTCAGCAGCGCCAGGTCGCGCACATCGATGGCGCGGTCGTGAACGCTGCCCCGGAAATTGATGGCATGCCGCTGCTTGACGGAGTTGACCTCGTTGACGACGCGAAGGTTGTCCTTGATCGAATTGATCTCGAAGGCGGAGACGGCGGAGATGACAACCGATATGGCCAGCAGACCGATAAAGCCGAGCGCCAGACGGTTTTTGATGTTGAGTTTGAGCATTGATCCCCCGAGGACGCAGGGTCGGCTGATCGGGCCCCACGTTATTCTCCGACTGTCATTGTCGTTAGGGCTGAAAGGCTAACGCAACCTTGATATCCCGGGTACGCACCATTGCGTACGAGCCTTGGGTCGTGGACGCCACAGACGCGGTCAGGCCGCTTCGGCTTGCCGGGCGGCCTCGGCGATCTCGGCCGTCTCGAGCGGAAACAGGGTCCCCACCACCAGCCGGCTGAGCATGCGTTCGCCCAGCGGAATGATCGCATCGACGAACTGGTCACCGGCACCACAGGCCATCACCGGCGGAACCTGAAGCAGGGAGGCGGCGACCCGGAAGGTCTCCTGCACC
>JBBQTX010000281.1:0-2635 GCA_038234475.1 Caulobacterales bacterium
GACCAAGGCTGCGGTCGCTTCCGTCCTGGCCGGGCTCGCAAGTCCCAGGGTCCTGGTGGCCGCCCGCGACCGGGCCGTGCCCGGACTGCCGCTCAATCGCTCTGCGCAGGCGGCACTGGCCTGTCCCAGCGGATCGTGACCGGATGTCGGGAGAGCCTCGAACTAGGACCAGTCCAGCCAGGCATCCACCTGGACATCGTTCCATCCGGGAGGGGTCGGAAGAGTGAGTATCCGGTCCGACCGCTCGATGCTCCGCATCGTCCAAGCGGTTCGATCAGCAAGGGACTCGAAAGGGAAACGCATGCGGCTGTCTCGGCTGGGCCTTTGCGCGAGATTAGCGGCTCTGCCGTCATCACTGCAATAAATCTGGGGTAAGCGGCACACGTTACCCCCAAGATGTTGATGCAAAGGCGGGCACCGATCCGCTGGACGGATCGTCCCGGTCTTTCTATGATCGGCCCGTTGTCCCCGGCTCCCCCGCGGCGACCGACCCAGTGGATTGACCGACGTGCTAGGCAGGATTTTCGGCTGGACCAGCGGGGCCACCATCGGAACCTTCTTCACCATCGCCAAGCGTGGGGAATTCGTCGGTGCCGACGAGTTCGGGAACCGCTATTTCCTGTCCCGCGACAAGAGCAGCTATGACGGGCGACGCCGACGTTGGGTGACTTACAACGGCTATGCCGACGCCTCCAAGGTGTCCCCGGACTGGCACGGCTGGCTGCACTACACGCTGGATGAGCCCCCGACGGTCGCGCCCCTGCCGCGCCGCAGCTGGGAGCGGGACCATCTGCCCAATCTGACCGGCACCCCCATGGCCTGGCGGCCCAAGGGCTCGATGGCGTCCGATGGCAAGCGTCCGGCGGCGACCGGCGACTACGAAGCCTGGCGGCCGGAATGAAGGTCCGGAGCGCGATCCTGGCGGGCGTGGCCGCACTTGTCCTGCTGGGCTCGGGCGCGGTCGTCGCCTCGGCCCTGAATGACCTGCCGCAGGATGCCGTGCCGGTCCAGGACCCGACGGCGGACCTGAATCGCCAGCCGACGCCGCCCGCTCCGGTCGAACCGGCGCCCGAGGCGGCACCCGCTCCGGTTTCGCCGGTCGCTGTGGCGTCGCCGAGCGATCCCGCGATCGTCATCGCCACCGACGAGAAGGCCGGCGACGAGAAGGCCGATCAGCCCGTGCCTGCCGTCCGACGGGACGAGTCACCGGCCTCGCCGACCCGTCGCCAACGTCGTCGCGTGGCCATCGTCGAGGCCATCGACAAGATCACCGCGGAATCGATGCGGTTCGAGGTCGAGGTCGGTGGTCGCCCGGTTCGCTTCCAGAAGACCCTGATCTTCACCGCCCGCGCCTGCGAGGTCTCGGCGGCGAATGAACAGGTCGCTGACGCGGTCGCCTATCTGGAGGTCACCCTGCAGCCGCGGGGCGTGATCCAGGTCAATGAGCCGCGGCAGATCTTCCGCGGCTGGATGTTCGCCTCCGCGCCGGCGATCAGTGGGCTACAGCACCCGATCTATGACGCCTGGATCGTGGGCTGCAAGGCGTAGAAGACGGCCTCGGCCCCCGTCGTCGGTTCGAACAGGGATCGCGGATTGGGCCGCAGGGCTCGCGCCGCCCTGAGCAGCTTCAGATAGGCCGGCTGCGGGGTCTCGACCGCTCCGAACTGGCTGAGATGGTCGGTCAGGAACTGGGCGTCCAGCAGCCTCCAGCCGCCCCGCCTGAGCCGCGCCACCAGATGGACCAGCGCTACCTTGGATGCGTCGCGCTCACGGCTGAACATGCTTTCGCCGAAGAAGGCCCCGCCGAGGGTCACGCCGTACAGACCGCCGACCAGCCGTTCGTCTCGCCAGCACTCGACCGAATGGGCCTGGCCCCGGGCGTTCAGTTCCATGTAGAGCCGCCGGATCGGGGCGTTGATCCAGCTGTCCTCGCGTCCCGGCGCGGCGGCGGCGCAGGCGTCGAGGACGGCCCCGAAGGCGGTGTCGACCCGTACGGTGAAGGGGTCGGCACGGACCGTCCGTCTAAGCCGGGTCGGGATGTGGAACCGATCCAGCGGCAGGACCCCGCGCTGATCCGGCTCGACCAAGAAGATACGGGGGTCGTCGCGGGCCTCGCCCATGGGGAAGACGCCGGTCGCGTAGCAGTTCAGCAGTTCGTCGGGCCCGAAGGCACCGAAGGGGCTGCTGGCGCTGAAACCGGGGTCTTCCACCGGCGCCCTAAGCTGCGCCCTTCTGGCGTTTGGCCCAGGTCTCCAGCCAGTGGATGTCGTAGTCGCCGGACAGGATGTCGGGCTCCTGCAGCAGCTTCTGGAACAGGGGAATGGTGGTGTCGATTCCGCCGATGACCATTTCGTTCAGCGAGCGACGCAGCCGCGCGATACATTCCTCGCGGTCGCGCCCGTGGACGATCAGCTTGCCGATCAGGCTGTCGTAATAGGGCGGGATCGAATAGCCGGCGTAGATGGCGCTATCCAGCCGCACGCCCAGGCCGCCGGGGGCGTGGAAGTCGGTGATCTTGCCGGGCGACGGGGTGAAGGTCTCGGGGTTCTCGGCGTTGATCCGGCACTCGATGGCGTGGCCGTTGAAGGTCACCTCGTCCTGGGTGAACGACAGCGGCAGGCCGGCAGCGATGCGT
>JBBQTX010000282.1:0-2622 GCA_038234475.1 Caulobacterales bacterium
GCGGCGGAGAAGGAACCGCCCATGACGACCACGTCGGCGAGGCGCAGGAACAGCCCCATCTCGCCCAGCGTGTCGGCGACATAGAGATCGGTGTCCCGGTCCAGCTCGCGGCCCTGCGAACGCAAGGCGAAACGGTAGCCGTCGCGGGTCAGGGCGGCGGCGATGTCGGCTCCGCGGTCCGGATGGCGCGGCACCAGGATCAGGCACAGCCGGTCGGTCAGTTTGTCGAGGGCGCGGACCAGCGCGATCTCCTCGCCGTCATGGGTGCTGGCGGCCACGACCACGGGCCGGTCGCCGATGGCGGCGCTGAGGCGGGTGAAGGCGGCGGGATCATGCGGCGGGGCCTCGCCGGACAGTTTCAGGTTCACCTGGCCGTCGATGCGGGCACCGAGGCTCTCCAGCCGGGCGGCGGAGGCGTCGTCCTGCGGCAGGATGCGGTCGAAGGCGGACAGGATCCGGCGCGCCGCGCCGGGAAAGCGGCGCCAGCCCTCGACGGTCTTTTCGGTGATCCGGGCGCTGGCGAGGACCAGTTTGACGCCGCGCCTGCGGGCTTCGAGGATCAGATTGGGCCACAGCTCGCTCTCGACGAAGAGCGCCAGCGACGGCTTCCAGTGGTCGAGAAACGCCGTCACCGCACCGGGCGTATCGACCGGAGCGAACTGGTGGACCACGCCGGACGGCAGGCGCGTGGCGAGGATGGCGGCGGAGGTTACGGTGCCGGAGGTGACCAGCACCGTCAGGTCGGGCCGCTCCCGGCGCAGGCGCGACACGAGCGGCAGCAGGGACAGGGTCTCGCCGACGCTGACGCCGTGCAGCCAGACCAGAACGCCGTCCGGCCGGGCGACCGAGGCCAGCCCCAGCCGTTCGTCGACGCGGGCTGGGTCCTCCTTGCCCTTCTTCGCACGGGCGTCGAGCAGGCGCGGGGCCAGCGGCTCCAGCAACCGGGTCAGCAGGCGGTAGACGATCAGCGCCGGGCTCACGTCAGACCCGTTCCAGGCCGGTGAGGGCGTCGGCCTCGGCCTCGACCGCCGTGATGCGGGCGGTCCAGTCGGCGGAGACCTCGGCCATGTCGCCACCCTCGGGCCAGCGGGCCAGGTCCCAGACGATGGCCCCCTTGCTGAAGGGCAGGGGCAGGACGGCCTTGTCCCAGCTGTTCAGGCGGATCGCGGGCTTGCACGACAGGCCGATGAACAGGACGGGGGCACCGGACATCCTGGCCAGCAAGGGCAGCCCTTCGGCCATCTGCTGCGCCGGGCCGCGGGGGCCGTCCGGGGTGATGGCGAGGGCCCCGACCTTGAGCTGGCGCAGGCCGTCGCGCAGGGCCTGGGAC
Organism: Caulobacterales bacterium; assembly: GCA_038234475.1. Lineage (GTDB taxonomy): Bacteria > Pseudomonadota > Alphaproteobacteria > Caulobacterales > Caulobacteraceae > Brevundimonas. The sequence continues at coordinate 1,331 of JBBQTX010000282.1, forward strand.
CCGCCCTTGGCGCGGTCGGCCTTGTCCTTGTTGGCCGAGGAGCCGCGCACGGCCGGAATGCCCTGCAAGGCGACGGCGCGGGCGATGAACTGGCCGTCGGGGCTGAGCGAGATCAGGGCCTTGGCGGGCTGGGCGCGGTCCAGCGGCCAGCAGGCGGGGCTGAGGCCGATGCGCGAATGCCAGAAGACGCAGAGGACGCCGCCGCCGTCGGCCCAGACCTTTTCGGCCACGGCCTGGTTGCCATGCGTCCAGCGGATGGTGGCGAAACAGAACCGCATCCAGCCGGCCAGCAGCCAGGCGAGGACGGCCTGGATGACGGGGTTTCGGAGCGGTCTCATGAGACCGACCCGTGGGTTCCTTCTCCCTCAAGGGGAGAAGGATGACGGAGCGCGGCGCTCATGACACTGCCGCCAAGGTCGTCGGATCCCCATCCAGCGATTGCTGCTTCGCCAGCCGGGAGTAGAGCCCGCCGAGACGCACCAGTTCGGCGTGGGTGCCGGTCTCGACCACGCGGCCGGCCTCGATCACATGGATGCGGTCGGCGTTGCGGACGGTCGACAGGCGGTGGGCGATCATCAGGGTGGCGCGGCCCTGCATCAACCGTTCGAGGGCGGCCTGGACGAGGGCCTCGCTCTCGGTGTCGAGGGCGCTGGTGGCCTCGTCGAGCAGCAGGATGGGGGCGTCCTTGAGGAAGGCGCGGGCGATGGCGATACGCTGACGCTGCCCGCCCGACAGTCGCAGGCCCGCCTCGCCGGCGCGGGTGCCGTAGCCATCGGGCAGGGCGGAGATGAAGTCGTGCGCGGCGGCGGCCCGGGCGGCGGCGACGATGTCTTCGGCGGACGCGCCGGGGCGGCCATAGGCGATGTTGGCGGCCAGGGTGTCGTCGAACAGGAAGGGCTCCTGCGTCACCAGGGCGATCTTCGAGCGCAGATCGTGCAGCTTCAGCTCGCGGATGTCGCGACCGTTGACCGTGACCATGCCCGCGGTGACGTCATAGAAGCGCGGCAGCAGGGACAGGATGGTCGATTTGCCGCCGCCCGACGGGCCGACCAGCGCTACGGTCTCGCCGGGCGCGACGGTCAGCGACACGTCCGACAGGGTGGGCGCGCCGCCCGCCGCCGCCGGCGCATAGGCGAAGGCGACCCGGTCGAAGGCGACGGTGGTCTGGCCGTCCGCGAGCGGCACGGCGTCCGGGGCCTCGCGGATTTCCGGCTGGATGTCGAGGGAAGCGAACAGGCGGCGCGCGGCGGTCAGGCCCTCGGCCATCACCGTCTGGAGATTGGTCACCTGCC
>JBBQTX010000283.1:0-2614 GCA_038234475.1 Caulobacterales bacterium
TTCCCCAAGGTTTTTGCAGCGCGACCGGAGCCGGATCGAATGCCCTGTGCGATCAGATTGGCTCGTTCCTGAACTCTTCGGCGGGCTACACCCTGCTGGTCGATCGACGCAACGACCCCGTGCGCCCCACCCGCGGCTGGACCGCCTCGCTGCGGCAGGACTTCGCCGGCATCGGCGGCGATGTGAACTATGTGAAGACCGAGGCCGACGTCTCCGCCTACTGGGGCATCACCCCCGACTGGGTGGTCACCGCCACCGCCTCGACGGGCTACGTCTCCGGCTGGGGCGGCGACCCGATCCGGATCAACGACCGCTTCTTCAAGGGCGGCAACAGTTTCCGGGGCTTTGAAACCGCCGGACTCGGTCCGCGCGACCTGACGACCAACGATGCGCTCGGTGGCAACTTTTACGCCATCGGCACGCTTGAACTGACGGTGCCCAACTTCCTTCCGGAACAGTACGGCATTCGCACCTCCCTGTTCGCCGATGTCGGCACGCTGGGCGTGCTGGACGGCCGGTACACGGTGACCGACCTGGGTCAGCCGGACGCCAACATCATTGACGAACTGAGCCTGCGCGCGTCTGCGGGTGTCAGCATTCACTGGAAGTCGCCGATGGGACCTATCCGCTTCGACCTCAGCCAAATCCTCGGCCAGGAAGTTTACGACCGGACCGAGACGTTCCGCTTCTCGACTTCAACCCAGTTCTAACCGCGCGGGGATTGCCCCGCCCAAAGGTCTACGATGAAATTGTTCGCAATCGGCGCATTCGCCCTCGCTTCCCTCGCCGCCGGTCAGGCTACCGCCCAGACCCAGGCTCCCGCCAACCCGGGGCCTGTCATCCCGGGCGTCTGCGTTTTCCACAATGACCGTCTGCTGGCTCAATCCACCGCCGGCCAGTCGGTCCAGACCGGCATGCAGCGTCTGCTGGCAGAGGTTACGGGCGAACTCCAGCCTTACGCCGCCACTATCAACACCGAGGCCCAGCAACTGCAGCAGGGGGGAGCGGCCGCCGATCCGACCGGTTCGCGCCGTCAGGCTCTTCAGCAGCGCGCCCAGGAAGCCCAGCAACTCGAGCAGCGGCGACAGACTGAGCTGCAATACACCCAGCAACTGCAGATCCGCGCCATCGCCCAGGCAGCCGATCCGCTGCTGGTTGCCATCTATCAGGAGCGTGGCTGCGGGCTGCTGCTCGACCGTTCGGCGGTCTATGTCTACAACCCTGCGATGGACGTCACCGACCTGGTGATCCAGCGCCTGAACACCGCGCTGCCGTCGCTCAGCTTCAATCGCCTCGAGGTACCGGCCGACCTGCAGCAGTAGGCGGCGGACCGGTCGCCATGCCCGATCCCCGTTTTTTCGAGAGCCTGCCGGCGCTGACCGTCGGCCTGCTATCGGAGCGGATCGGCGGCGAAGTATCGCACGGCGGCGACACTATGGTTTCGGCTGTGGCTCCCCTGTCCTCGGCGGGCCCCGGCGATCTGGCGTTCCTGGGTGACCGTCGTTTTGCCACCGCTCTGACCAGCTCTCTGGCCGGTTGCGTTATCTTGCCGGCCTCGGCGCTGGACGCGGCACCGTCGAACGCCGCGGTCATCCTCTCGAACGAAGCCCAGGCCGCCTGGGCGCGCGCGTCGATCTTGTTGCACCGCCCCATTCCGCTGGATTTCGCCGCCGAGCCGGCGGATGTGATCGAGGATGAAACCGTCGTGCTGGAGCCCGGCGTGGTTCTCGGGCGCGGCGCGCGGATCGGCCGGGGTACGCGCATAGGGGCCAATACCGTCATCGGCCCGGGCGTCCAGATCGGGCGCGACGGCTGGATCGGGTCCAATGTCAGCGTCGGATTTGCCCTGATCGGGGATCGCGTCCGCATTCTGGCCGGGGCGCGAATCGGCGAGCCCGGGTTCGGCGCGGCGGCCTCCCGGGCCGGGCCGATCGATATTCCTCAGCTGGGCCGGGTGATCATTCAGGACGGGGTCTCGATCGGCGCCAACACCTGCATCGACCGCGGTGCCTATGACGACACGGTCATCGGCGAGAACAGCAAGATCGATAATCTGGTCATGATCGCCCACAATTGCGTCATCGGCCGCAACTGCCTGATCGCTGCCCACACAGGGATTTCAGGATCGGTGACGGTCGGCGACGACGTCATTTTCGGCGGCAAGGCCGGCATCGGCGACCACATCAAGATCGGTGAGGGCGCCCGGGTGGCGGCGGGGGCCGGCGTTCTGGCCGACATCCCGCCCGGCGAGACCTGGTCGGGCTATCCGGCCAAACCCCTGCGACAGTTCTTGCGCGAAGCTGTCTGGCTCGCCAAACAGGCGTCCGGCAAGGCGCGCGCGGGAAAGGCCGGAGAATGAGCGACGGAACGATCGACTATGCGGAGGTGATGCGGCGCCTGCCGCACCGCTATCCCTTCCTGCTGATCGACAAGGCCGAGGATTTCGTCGCCAACACCTCGATCACCGGCATCAAGAACGTCACCCACAACGAGCCCTATTTCCCCGGTCATTTTCCGATCGACCCGGTTATGCCCGGCGTGATGATCATCGAGGCCATGGCCCAGACCGGCGCCCTGCTGATGTCCAAGTCGATGGATGTCACGGTCGAGGGCA
>JBBQTX010000284.1:0-2563 GCA_038234475.1 Caulobacterales bacterium
GCAGGCTGACCCCAGCGGCCGGCGGGGATACGGCCCAGGATCTCCTTTGAGCGCACCGGATCGTCCTGCAGCGCCTGGGTGTTGTCGGTGGCGAAATAGCCGGGGGCGATGGCGTTGGCGTTGATGCCGTGTTTCGCCCACTCGTTGGCCATCAGCTTGGTCAGGCCCGAGACGCCCGACTTGGACGCCGTATAGGACGGCACGCGGATACCGCCCTGATAGGACAGCATCGAGGCGGTGTTGATGATCTTGCCGCGTCGACCATCCGCGATCATGCGGCGGACGACGGCCTGGCTGAGGAAGAACACCGACTTCAGGTTGACGTTCATGACGTCGTCCCAGTCCTGCTCTGTGAAGTCCACGGCGTCGGCGCGGCGAATGATGCCGGCGTTGTTGATCAGGATGTCGACGGGGCCGAGACCGGCCGCCGCCTCATCGAGGATGCGCTCGACCGGCGCGATGGAGCCGAGATCGGCCTGGATCGAGAGGGCCTGCACCCCCCTGGCGAGGCACTGGCCGACGGTGTCGTCGGAGGGCCGCCGGGCGACCGAGGCGATCGAGGCCCCCGCATCGGCCAGGGCCAGGGCAATACCCTGACCGATGCCGGTATTGCCGCCGGTGACGAGGGCGACCTTGCCCGACAGGCTGAACGGGTTGGGCATGGCGATTAGTTCAGCTGGCAGATGTCGAGGACGTGCATGTCGGTGTAGTCGAGGTTCTCGCCGCCCATGCCCCAGATGAAGCCGTAGTTCGACGTGCCTGCGCCCATGTGGATCGACCACGGCGGGCTCATCACGGCCTCGCCATCGGCCATGACGATGTGACGGGCGGCCTCGGGGCGGCCCATGAAGTGGAAGACCCGGTCGTTCTCGCCGAGGCCGAAATACAGATAGGCCTCGGATCGGCGGTCATGCAGGTGCGGTGGCATGGTGTTCCACACGCTACCGGGCTTGAGCACGGTGACGCCGAGCAGGAGCTGGCAGGACTTCACTTTTTCCGGGACGATATACTGGTAGATGGTCCGTTCGTTCGAGGTTTCCAGCGCCCCGCGCTCCAGCGGCACGGCTTGGTCGATGGAGATGCGGACACCCTCATAGCGGGCGTGGGCCGGGGTCGAGATCAGGTAAAAGCGGGCAGGGGCGGCGTCGTCGACGCTCTCGAAAGTGACATCTGCCGTGCCCATCGGCAGATAGAGGCCGTCACGAAAGCCTAGATCATAGGTCACGCCGTCGGCGACCACGCGGCCCGCGCCGGGACCGATGTTGACGATCCCCAGTTCGCGCGCCTGCAGGAAGGGCTTGCCGGCCATCGAGGCTGGCTCGGAATGGTTTGGCAGGCCCAGGGCCGATCCGGCGGGCATTGCCCCGCCGATGACCATACGCTCGTCATGGGAATAGTTCAGCGTGACGGCACCCGTCTGGAACAGGCCGCTGACCAGATAGCGGTCGCGCAGCTGATCGTTGGTGGCCCCGTCCATCATGTCCGGGTGGGTCGAGTGATAGACCTTGGCGTACATGAGACGTCTCCCTGTTCGGTCCGGCGCGGCCGCCGTGTTCGCGCGCTTGGTAACCGGTGTCAGAACGCGGGGCAAGCCGGTGCGGTCACAGCGCCCGCGTCGAATCCCTGACGACCAGTGAGGGTCGCACCTCGGGCTGGTCGAGCAGGGCGGGGTCGAGGCCGCGCATCGGGGCCAGCAGCCGCTCGGCCGCCATCCGCCCCATATCGCGGATCGGCAGCCGCACCGAGGTCAGGTTCGGCCAGACCCGCGACGCCATGGGCAGGTCGTCGTAGCCGACGACCGACAGATCGCGGGGGATCTCCATTCCCCTGTCGCGGGCGACCTTGAACACGCCCAGCGCCATCTCGTCATTACCGGTGAAGATGGCGGTCGGCGGTGGATCGAGGGCCAGCAGATCCAGCGCCGCCTCCACGCCGGACTCGAACGTATACGCACCCTCGGCGACGTAGCGTTCATCCAGGGTCAGGCCCCTTTCCGCCAGCCCCTGACGGAAACCACCACCGCGTTCGGCGCTGGAGCGGAACAGGGCCGGGCCCGAGATGAAGCCGATCCTGCGGTGGCCGAGGTCGGCCAGATGCCGGCCGGCCTCGGCCGCGCCGAGGTGATCGTTGGTAACCAGCATGGCACCGGCTGCGTCCAGCGAGACGGAGGCGATGCGGACATAGGGGCAGTCGAGTTCGCGCAGCACCTCGATGACCCGCTCGTCCTCGGACATCGAGGGAGGCAGGATGACGCCGAACAGTTTCTGGCGCTCCACGAACGTGCGGATGTCGGAGACAACGGTGTCCGCGGTCCGCAGGCAGGGATGAACCACCAGCTCGAGCCCGGACCCCCGCAGCGCGTCCAGGACGCCCTGCTGCATGTTCACGACATAGTTGGGGCTGGGGTTGTCGTAGATCAGCCCGACCAGGAAGGAGCGCCGGAAAGCCAGGCCGCGCGCCTGAAGATCGGGGGTGAAACCCAGGTCCGCGATCACGGCATTGACGCGGACCCGGGTCTCCTCGCGCACGAACGGCGACTGATTGATGACGCGCGACACCGTCT
>JBBQTX010000285.1:0-2535 GCA_038234475.1 Caulobacterales bacterium
GAACCTGACCTATCACGATGTACTGGCCAAGGATTTGAAAGTCATGGACGCCTCGGCGATCGCCCTGATGCGTGACTCTCACATTCCGATCGTGGTCTTCTCGATTCGCGAGGAAAATTCGTTGCGCCGGACCCTCACGGGTGAGGGGACCTTCACCGTCATTTCGGGCACGAAGTCCGCCTGACCGGTCAAAGACAAGAAAACACGAGAGGCATTGCCATGGCCAAAACCGATCTGAAAATCTACCGCGAGCGCATGGAAAAGTCCGTCTCCGCCCTGAAGGAGGAGTTTAACGGCCTGCGTACTGGCCGCGCCAATGTCGGGCTGCTGGATCCCGTGCAGGTGCAGGCCTACGGCTCGAACGCGCCGTTAAACTCGGTGGCCGCGATCAGCGTCCCCGAACCGCGGATGATCTCTGTCAATGTCTGGGACAAGACCATGGTCGGTCCGGTCGAAAAGGCGATCCGGGCGGCAGGTCTGGGTCTGAACCCCATCGTCGACGGCATGACCCTGCGCATTCCCGTGCCGCCCCTGACCGAGGAACGCCGCAAGGACCTGGCCAAGCTGGCAGGCAAATACACCGAGCAGCAGAAGATCGCCGTCCGCAACGTCCGCCGCGACGCCAACGAGGACCTGAAAAAGGCCGAGAAGGCCGGTGAGATCAGCCAGGACGAGCAGAAGAAAATGGAGACCGAGGTCCAGAAGGATACCGACGCGGCCATCAAGCGCATCGACGAGGCCTTAAGGACCAAGGAAGTTGAGATCATGCAGGTTTGACGGCGCGAATTGCCGTAGGATAAGCGCCGATGCTCGCCGAACCCTCCCATTCCACCGCACCGACCAGCGGTCCGCGCCACGTCGCCCTGATCATGGACGGCAATGGTCGCTGGGCCGAGCAGCGCGGCCTGCCTCGGGCCATGGGCCATCGCGAGGGCGTCCAGGCGTTGAAGCGCACGGTCCAGGCCGCGTCTGATCTGGGAATTCACTGCCTGACGGTGTTCGGCTTCTCGACCGAGAACTGGCGGCGGCCGGCCGAGGAAGTGTCGGATCTGATGGGGTTGGTCCGGTCCTATGTGGCCAGTGACCTGAAACGACTGGAGCGCGAGGGTGTTCGGGTGCGCGTGTTGGGCCGCCGCGCCGGCCTGCCGGTCGATATCGCGGCCATCGTGGAACACGCCGAGGCGACCACGGCCCACAACGACAAATTCCTGCTGCAGGTGGCCTTCAACTACGGCGGAAGGGCCGACATCGTCGATGCCGCCCGGCGGCATGTTGATCGGGTGCTGGCGGGCGAGGCCGTGGGCCCGCTCGACGAGGTGAGCCTGGGCCTGGGGCTGTCGACCGCAGGCGGGCCACCGGTCGATGTCATCGTCCGGACCTCGGGCGAGCAGCGGCTGTCGAACTTCCTGTTGTGGGAGGCCGCCTATGCCGAACTGGTCTACCAGAATGTGCTGTGGCCCGACTATGGACCCGAAGCACTGGCCGAGGCGGTCGAGCAATACCGCAACCGCGACCGTCGCTTCGGTGCCCTGGCGGCACCCCTGCCTGTGCTCGCGGTCGGCTGATGGCGGTCAAGGCGGGCGAGATCGGCCTCAGGGTCGCATCGGCCCTCGTGCTGGCCACGGCGACGGTGCTTGCCATCTGGGCCGGTGGGCTGTGGTTCCTGGCGCTGATGTTGCTGGCGTGTGCCCTCCTTGCGGTGGAATGGGCGATGATGAGCGCAGCCGGGGCCTGGCGGGTCATGGCCGGGGCCGTCGCCTTCGGGCTGGTCGCCGGGGTCGTGGCCGCCCATGCGGGCGAACTGTCGCTCGCGCTGGTCATGCTGGTGTTCGGCGCGGTGTCCGCCGGTCTCTTCGCCCGCAATCGGGGGCAGGAGGCGCTGGATGCCGCCTATGGCGTCCTCTACCTCGGCTGGCCGGCGGTGCTGATCATCTGGCTGCGCGACGTCGACAGCGCCGAAGGCCTGTCATGGACGGTGTTTGCGTTCGTGGTCGCATGGACATCGGACAGCATGGCCTATCTGGTCGGCAGCCAGGTCGGCGGGCCCAAATTGTGGCCGCGTTTTTCACCCAACAAGACCTGGTCCGGCTTTATCGGTGCCGTCGTCGCCGGCACCATCGCCGGCTCACTGCTGGCGGTCTGGCAAGGGATGGCCATCGGGCCGGTGTGGGGCGCGGTGCTGGGTTTGGCGACAGCGCTGGCAACGATGGGCGGCGACCTGTGGGAATCGGCTCTGAAGCGGCGCTACGGCGTCAAGGACGCCGGCAAGCTGATCCCCGGACACGGCGGCCTGATGGACCGGGTCGACGGGTTGATGTTCGCGGTGGTCGTGGTGGCCTGCGGGCGTTTGATCGTCGTTATGCTCGAGCGCGCGGGATGATCCGCCGCCGGGTGACGGTTCTGGGTTCGACCGGTTCGGTCGGCTGTTCGACCCTGGACCTGATGGCCCAGGCGGAGGCGGCGGGCAGCGGCGCCTTCGAGGTCGAGGCCCGGACCGGCGGGGCCAATATCGCCCGGCTGGCTGAACAGGCCCGG
>JBBQTX010000286.1:0-2517 GCA_038234475.1 Caulobacterales bacterium
GCCAGGTACGACCTCAAGGTCACCCTGGCCTCGGACGAGACGACCGACGTCTGCGAGCGTTTCGGCGTCTGGGTCGAGAAATCCATGTACGGCCGCCGGTATATGGGCATCGAGCGCGCCACGTTTGTGATCGACGGCACAGGCATCGTCCGCCGGGTCTGGCGAAAGGTTTCGGTCAAGGGACACGCCGCCGAAGTGTTGGCGACCGTACAATCCCTCTGACGACGGACAAATCTGTACAGCCGTAGTTGTGTTGCGTGGACTGATTAGATTCGTTGATACGCCTGACAGGCGAATTTCAAAGTCAAGTATCGTCGTTATTCGCCTGAAACCGATCCGGCGTAGTTAACAGGTCGTTAAGTGACTTGTCCCCGGCCCGTTTGACGGCGCATAATCCCATGTCTTGCGTGGGGGCGTAGCGTGGCGACCGAACAAGAGCCGACTGTCAGGCGGTCTCTGGTGGGAAGATGGTTTCCGACCCGATACCTGTATCTGCGCGAAGGCGACGCCGTCCGCGCCTGGGCCCTGACGCCCGGCAGACAGGTGCTCGGAGCGCTCGTCGGCCTCCTGCTCGGCGGCTGGATCCTCGCCGCCTCGGGCAATTTCATCGTCGAACTGGTCGCCCGCAGCCAGTCCGACCGCACGGTCGCCAGCGCCCGTGCCGCGTCCGAGCGGATGAACGCCGACCTCCAGGCCCGGCTCGACAGCGCCGTGGTCCGCATGACCGCAACCACCGGCTCGCTGGATGAAATGGCCCAGATGGTCGAACGGCGCCATGCCGCCCTGACCCAGGTCATGGGCATGTTCCAGGGCGTCGAGGGGGCCCAGGCCGCCCTCCGCCCCGCCCCGGCGCTGGACGCCGACCGCAACACCCCGCTCCAGCGCATGATCGCCGTTCGCATGGACCAGGAACGCCTGATCGCGCGGGCCGAGACCGAGGCCCGCTCGCGGGCCGAGCGTCTGCGCCTCGCCTTCCGCCTCGCCGGTCTGAACCCGGCCGCCTATACGCCGCACGGCAGCGGCCTCGGTGGCCCGCTGGTCGAGGCCAGCGACCCGCGCGCCCTTGCCGCCGTGCTGGACGTCGATGAAGCCTTCGCCGTTCGCATCCGCAATGCCGCCGACAATCTGTCGGACATGCGGGCCCTGGCCGACACGGCCCGGAGCATGCCCTTCCGCCGTCCGACCCCGTCTCGCACCACCTCCGGCTTCGGCGTCCGCTTCGATCCGTTCAACGGCCGCCCGGCCCTGCATCAGGGTCAGGACTTCGCGGCTCCCCTGAATACGCCGATCTACGCCCCGGCTCCCGGAATCGTGTCTTTTGTCGGGGTGCGTTCAGGGTATGGCAACACCGTTGAGATAGATCATGGACGCGGTTTCAAGACGCGCTACGCTCATCTGAATGCCATGGCGGTCCAGTCGGGCCAGCGCATCGCGCTCGGCCAGCGGATCGGTGCCATGGGGACCACAGGACGTTCTACCGGCGTCCACCTGCACTATGAGGTGTGGATGGATGGCCGCCCGCAAAACCCCGCCCGCTTCATGAGAGCCGGAGACCAACTTGTTCAACAAAACTAAATCCCCCGCCCCCTTGACCCCGCAGCGCGCGGACAATGGTTCGGCCATTCCGCCCCTGCCCGACCTGCCGTCGCCCGGCATGTCCGCCGGCGGCCCCGCGCCGCGCGGCCCGGCCCCGGCCCCGGCGCCCGTCAGCCAGCGCGGCCTGTCGACCCTGTCGTCCGACCTCCAGTTCGAGGGTGCCATCACCGGCGGCGGCGACCTTCAGATCGACGGCTCGATCAAGGGCGACGTCCGCGTCGGTCGTCTGATCGTCGGCGAGACCGGCGCCGTCGAGGGCAGTGTCTCGGCCGACTATGTCGAGGTCCGCGGCCGCATCGTCGGCGGCATCACCGGCAAACAGGTCAAGCTGATCGCCACCGCCTATGTCGACGGCGACATCACCGCCGAACAGATGTCGATCGACATCGGCGCCTATTTCCAGGGCCGCGTCCTGCAAGGCCGCCGCGAGGCCCCGCCCGCGACCACGCCCGCCCGCCCCGCGCCCCAGCCGGCCCCCGAGCCCGCGCCGCAGATCATCGACATGAAGTCGAACGGCTGAACCGAGGCGTCGCTGCAAGACACGAAAGGCCCCGGAGCGATCCGGGGCTTTTTGCCATGGTGCAGGCGTCGTTCACCAATCCGGGAGAGGCATGTCCGCTCGGGGCCGGTGATCGAAAGACCGCCTGACGCGACCGGACCCGTCCCTACTGGAAATGCCAGCCGTCGCGGTGGTGGGCAGGGTCGAACGGGTCGGGACCCGGGATCAACAGGCCGTCCTCGCCCAGCGTAAGCATCCAGCGACCGGTCATCGGCCCGGTCGGGGCGATCAGGCCTTCCGTGCCGTCGAAGGCGGCCGGCAGCACCTCGGGCAGGTCGGCGTCCTTGGCGAGCAGGAAGCCGTCGTCGGACAGGCCGGGCAGGACCTGCGCCTCGCCGCCGGTCTTGTCGACCGGGGCCGGC
>JBBQTX010000287.1:0-2453 GCA_038234475.1 Caulobacterales bacterium
GGGGGCGGATGAGGCCTATCCCTCTCCCGCTTGCGGGAGAGGTGGCCCGGCGATCGCGCAGCGATCCAGGGTCGGAGAGGGAAGTGAGAAATTCCCCCATCGTCGCTGTTCGCCTGCGGCGCAGACGCGACACTACCCCCCGCTGCGCGGGAGAAGGAAATGAGAGAGCGTCAAACCTCTGGCTGCGGCGGGGCGGTGATGACCTCGGCGTTGTCGTTCAGCAGATAGGCCAGTTCGTCCAAAGCGACACGGCGGGCGGCGGGGGTGGCGGCCATGCGGACCGCCTCGACCTTGAGCGGCATGTCTTCGGAAATGCCGCGCAGGATGCATTTCAGGTCACCGTCGGTGCCGCGTTCCTTCAGGATCAGGTGGCCCTGCATGTCGATGGCGGCCAGTTCGGCGGCCTGGACCGTGAAGCCGGTGAAGGCGGCGTCCGCGGCGAAATCGGCGTGGTCCATCATGCCCGCTGCGATCCATCCCTGAACGACGCCCTTCAGCGCGCCCGAGCGGGCCACGATGTCGGCGAACAGAGGCTCGCCAGCCACCGAGACGGGGGCACCGACGGCCGCCGGCGGCTGGGCGGCGGCCAGGGCGACGTTCGGGTCGGAAAGAAGAAGGGAGATGGCAATGGCGACGCCGCAGGACATGGGAAACCTCTTGGGCGAACTCATAAAGTTGGCCGAATCAAAAATCCGGCGTTGAACCGGCTTACGCCCGACCCGTAAACGAGGGTTTACCCTCCCGCTGAATTTCGAGCTCCGCCGATGACCGCCCGCTCCCAGGCCCTCGACATGCTTCGCGCCGTGGCGCGCAAGGACGCCGGTGGACGTATCCTGCATCATTTCGCGGTCGATCCCGGCCGCACCCAGCGCATGGGCGTCGACGCGGCCGGCCTGTATCTGGACGTATCCAAACAGGCCTGGAGCGCCGAGGGCTTCGAGGCCGCGCTGGATCTGGCGCGGACCTGTGACGTCGAGAGCCGCCGCGACGCCCTGTTCGCGGGCGAGGCGGTGAACAACACCGAGGGCCGCGCCGTGCTGCATCCGGCGCTGCGGGCCGGCGACGACGCCGACTTCCACGCCCTCGGCGACCCCGTGTCGGCCGCAGTCGTCGAGGCCAGAAAGGCCATGGCCGAATTCGCCACCGACATCGGTTCGGGTGCCGAGACCGGCGGGACGCAGCAGCCGTTCACGGCCATCGTCCACATCGGCATCGGCGGCTCGGACCTGGGGCCCCGCCTGCTGTGGGACGCCCTGCGGCCGCTGGAGCCGGTCATCGACCTGAGGTTCGTGGCCAATATCGACCCCCGCGAGATGGGCGAGGCCCTGGCCGGACTGGACCCCGAGACCACGCTGGTCGTGGTCGTCTCCAAGACCTTCACCACCCAGGAAACCCTGGCCAACGCCGAGCTGGCCAAGGCCTGGCTGGCCGCAAGCCTGTCGCCCAAGCGGATGGTCAAACACCTGATCGGCGTCACCGCCGCGCCGGACAAGGCCGAGGCCTGGGGCTGCGGCCGGACCTTCGGTTTCCGGGACTGGGTCGGGGGTCGCTATTCGCTGTGGTCGGCGGTCAGCCTGTCGGTCGCGGTGGCGCTGGGCTGGGACGTTTTCGAGCGCGTGCTGGACGGGGCGCGGGCCATGGACGCCCACTTCCTGGAGGCCTCGCCGGAGGTCAATGCCCCGGTCCTGCTGGCGCTGGCGCAGGTCTATAATGTCGAGGGTCGCGGACGGCATGCGCGGACGGTCGCCCCCTATGCCCACGGCCTGCGCCGCCTGCCCGCCTTCCTGCAGCAGCTGGAGATGGAATCGAACGGCAAGGGGGTGAAGCGGGACGGGAGCCCCGTCGACACCGCCACCGGCCCGATCGTCTTCGGCGAGCCCGGCACCAACGGCCAGCACGCCTTCTTCCAGCAGATCCACCAGGGCCCGATGGTGGTGCCGGCGGAGTTCGTGGTCGTGGGCCATACCTCCGGGGCCGCCATGGACGCGCGCGAGGGTGATGCACCGCTGTGGTCCAACGCCCTGGCCCAGGCCCAGGCCCTGATGCTCGGCCAGACCGAGGCGCAGGCGCGGGCCGAACTGCTGGCGTCGGGCCTGAGCGCGGACGAGGCCGACCGTCTGGCCCCGCACAAGTCCTTCCCCGGCGACCGGCCCTCGACCACCATACTGATGGACGCCCTGACGCCCGAGGCGGTCGGGGCGCTGATCGCCCTTTATGAGCACAAGACCTTCGTCGAAGGCGTGATCTGGGACATCAACAGCTTCGACCAGTGGGGCGTCGAACTGGGCAAGGTGCTGGCGAAGGCCATTCTGACGGATGTCGGGGCGGGCGAGCCGTCGGCGGGGCTGGATCCATCGACCAGCGAGCTGATGAAGCGGCTGATGGTGTGAGAGGCGGAGCGGGAAGCGGACGCTGCCAGGGGCGGCTATGGGTGGTGAGCGGACATTGGATCA
>JBBQTX010000288.1:0-2439 GCA_038234475.1 Caulobacterales bacterium
AATTGTCCAGCGACGGGGTCTCGACGGCATAGGGGGTCAGTTCGATCCCCGGGGCGGCGGCGCGGATTTCGGTCAGGGCGCGCGGCATGTGATAGTCGGACGTCACCACGATCAGGCTGTCATAGCCCTTCGCCTCGGCCCAGGACGCGATTTCCTGCGCGTTGCCGACGGTGTCCTCGGCCTCGAAGCCCAGGTCGACGCAGCAGTTGAACAGACGGTTGGAGCCGGGCGTGAGCGCGCGAAGTTCCTCGCGGCGGACCTCCCGGTTGACGCCTGAAACCAGCAGCCGCTTGCCCTTGTCCTGTTCCAGCAGGCGGATGGCGGCGTTGACGCGTTCGGCCGACGGTCCCGTCAGGGCGACGATGGCATCGGCCCGCGCGGGCTCGGGCGCCGGCGAGAAACCGCGCACCCGGTCGGCGAACACGAACAGCCCGATCAGCCAGATCAGGACCAGAACGGCGATGAAGGTCAGAAACTTCATACGCTCAACCTAGTGCCGCCCCTTCAGTCGCGCCAGCGCCGCGAAATGCGCCGCGACAAACGCAACCGTAGCCGCCAGCGGCGGACATGGCGAGAGCCACAGCGCATCGCTCCACGCCAGCGGCAGGGCCGGGGTCACCCCGTCGGCCCCACCGACAAAGCGCAGGGCGGCGACCAGTCCCATGGCGAGCCCCGCGCCGATCGCCCCCGACAGGGCCGCCAGCAGGGCGTAGCGGCGCTGAAACAGTCCGGCGATGGTGCCGTCCGACGCCCCGTTCAGGCTCAGGGTCTGGATCAGCGCCCGCTGCGCCGCCATCCCGGCCCGGGTGGCGTAGACGACCGCCGCGCCCGCCGCCGCCGCGGTCAGCAGGAAGGCCGCCGCCGCCAGCAGGGTGATCAGGTTCGCCGAGCGCTCGACCTCGCCTCGCCAAAGGCTGTGATCGTCGACGGTGGCGTCCAGCCCGGCCCGGGCAAGGGCGCGACCGAGGCTGACGGCGCTGGCCGGGGCCGCTTGGTCAAGGCGGACGGTGACGAGGAAGGGCAGGGGCAGGTCGGGCAGGACGGCATCGCCGACCCACGGTCGCAGCAGGGCCTCGGCGGTCTTGCGGTCCATGGCCTGCGCCTCCGCCACGCCCGGCACGCCAGCCAAGGTCTCGGCGGCGCGGGCGGCCGCCTCGGCCCCGGTTTCGCCGACCCGGGGGCGCACCTGCACTGTGGCCTCGGCACGCAACTGGCCGGACCAGCCGTGGGCAGCCCGGTCGGCGGCGAGGGCGCCGACGGCGGCGAGGCAGGCGAGGAAGCAAAGCACGGCGATCAGCGACACCAGCCACGGTTCGCCGCCGCCGTCGCGCGGCAACAGGGACTCGCGGCGCATCAGCAGGCGGGAGATCATGCCGCGCCCCCGATCAATCGTCCGCCCTCGAGCCGGAGGATGGTGGCCCCCGACCGCTTCGCCAGAGCCTCGTCATGGCTGGCGATCAGCACCGTGGTCCCCAGCCGGTTCAGAGACTGAAAGAGTTTCAGCAGCCGTTCGCCCATCTTCGCGTCGATGCTGCCGGTGGGTTCGTCGGCCAGGATCAGGTCGGGCCTGGTGATCACGGCCCGGGCGATGGCCAGCCTCTGCTTCTCGCCGCCGGACAGGGCGGACGGCCGATCATCGAGCCGGTCCCCCAGCCCGACCCAGTCCAGAATCTCCTCGACATTGGCGGCATAGTCATCGCGCCGCCCGCCGGTCAGGCGCAGCGGCAGGGCGACGTTCTCGAACGCCGAAAGATGGTCCAGCAGGCGAAAATCCTGAAACACCACACCCATGCGCCGACGATAGGCCGGCAGGGCCCGGCGCGGGGCGGCGGTCGCGTCCTCACCGAACAGGTGCAGGCTTCCGGAGTCGGGTCGCTCGACCAGGGTCAGCAGCTTCATCAGGGTCGATTTTCCCGCGCCGGAGGGCCCGGTAAGGAAGTGGAAAGAGCCGGCTGGCAAGGTGAGGTTAACGTCCCGCAGCGCGCGGTGCGTCGCCGCATAGCCGAAGCCGACGCCCGAAAGGCGGACGGTGTCGGTCGCGGAGGCGGATGGTGTGGCGCGGCGGGGCTGGACGGGCATGAATTTGGATCAGGACGCGGTGCAAACCGCGACGGGAGGGGGCGAATAGCCTCGCAGTCAGCGCACATGATACTGACCTGCCCGTCCTGCGCCACCAGCTATTTCACCCCCGATGAAGCGATCGGTCCGGGTGGCCGCACCGTGCGCTGCAAGACCTGTCAGCACACATGGCGCGCGACCCTGGACGAGCCGCTGGAGCTGTCGACCCCGCCGGTCGCGCCGGAGCCGGTCAGTTTCGGACGGCGCGACGAGCCCGAACCCGAATCGCTGGCCGAGACCCCGGCCCCCGAACTGCCCAAGGCCTTCCGCGCCCGGGCCGAACAGCAGCGCCGCCTGCGCCGGGCCGCGACCCATGGCGTG
>JBBQTX010000289.1:0-2434 GCA_038234475.1 Caulobacterales bacterium
CTTCCAGCGTGCCGAAGTCCGGCACGATCAACCGCCACACCCGCGCCGCCTGATCGAAAAAGGCCTCGCGGATCAGGGCATCGGACGCCGCGTCGCGGAAAATCCCCTGCCCCGCCACCGCCGCGGACTTGACCCCCGCCCCGCCCAGCAGCTCGCGCCAGCGCCCCGCCGAGTCGCCGTCCGTCGCGTCCACGGTCCGCGCGTTCAGCGAGATCGTCCGCGCCCTCAGCCCCGCCACCGTCGTGAAGGTGCCCGGCGACGCCTCGATCTTCAGCAATATGTCCTTGCCGCGTTGTGCGCCCATGGTCAGATCTCCTCCGTGACGGCGCGCACCCGCAGCACCGCAAATGTCCGCGCCCCGTTGGCGCCCGAAAACACATCGGCGAAGGCGACCCTGAGGTTCGCCGTCCGCACCCCGTCGGCCTCCAGCGTCGCGTCGGCCAGCCGCACCCGCACCGCCGCCAGCACCGCCCGCGCCTCTTCGGTCCCGCGAAACCGCGACACGACCGTCAGCGTCAGCACATGCTCGACCCCGCCTCCGTCCGCCCGCACCGGCCGGCTCTCGCTGCGTCCGGTCAACAGATGCGGAAAGCCCGGATCGTCCGGCACCGCGTCCCAGATCCGCGCTGGATCGCCGAGCAGGGCCTGCAGCGCCACGTCGCCCTTCAAATGCGCGATCAGCGCCTTCTGCAACGCCAGTTCGTGGCTCATCGCATCCGCTCCAGGTTCAGGATGGCCCGGCCGCCGACCGTCTCGCCCGAGACGATCCGCCAGTCGCTGCCGCCAAATCTCAGCATTCGGCCGACGACCATCCGGACGTCCGACCGCGTCTCCGCCGTCACCGTCTCGATGGCCCGCTGCCCGCCGACCTCGCCGATTTCGCGTCGCCGTCGCGCGCCCAGCTTCAACCAGGCCGACCCCAACGGCTCCCAGGTCACCGACCGCCCGCCATAAGGCGTCTCGGCCTCGATCCCCTCGAACAGCCCCGCCAGAACCGCCCTCAAACAGGCCCAAGACCGATAGGGCGACAAAGAGCCGGTCAAAGCCGCACCACGCGATACGGGGCCACCCAGGCCTCGACAGGCGCGATCGGCATCTCTGCCTCGCCCCGCTCATAGGCCCGCAAGGCCAGCATCAGGATCGCCAGCCGCAACGGCGCCGGCGAGGTCGAGGTCAGGCCCAGGCCCACATCCCCCTCCACCCGCGCCCGGGCCGCATCGATCAACGTCTGGATCAGCCCGTCCTCCGCGTCATGCTCGACGCGCAGGAACAGTTTCGCTTCCGCCAGCAAGACGGGTGCGGTCATGGGAACCTCGATTGTCTGGAGAAAATCGAGTGATTAGTGGCTGGTGATCAGTGATCGACCGCGTGTTGCGCGACCATCATCGTAATCACCAACCACAAATCACTAACCACTAATCACCGCGCGAGCGTCAGCTCGCGCTGAACTTCATCACCTTGATCGCATCGAAGTTCTGCACCCCGCCGCCGACCCGCTTGGTCGTGTAGAACAGCACATAGGGCTTGGCCGAATACGGGTCCCGCAGCACCCGCACCCCGGCGCGATCCACGATCAGATAGCCGCGCTGGAAGTCGCCGAACGCGATGGCCGCACTGTTGGCCGCGATGTCCGGCATGGTCTCGATCTCGGTGACGCGATAGCCCAGCAGCGAGGCCGTCTCGCCCGCCCGCTGCGCCGGCTGCCAGATGTAGTTGCCGTCGGCGTCCTTGAACTTCCGCACCGCCGAAACCGTCTTGCGGTTCATCACGAACCGCCCGTTGGGCCGGTACTGGGCCTTGGGCGCATAGACCAGGTCGATCAGCCGGTCGGTCGGTCCGGTCGCCGAGAACGCTCCCGCCGCACCCGAGGCGACATAGCCGATCTCGCCCCACACCGCGCTGGCGTCGGCCACGATCGGATAGGCCAGGAAGCCCTTGGGCTTGTTGACCCCGTCACCGCTCACGAAGGCCGTCGTTTCCTGCGCCGCGAAGGCGTCCTCGACCTCGGCTGCCAGCCATTCGTCCAGATCGATCAGGGCGTCGTCCAGCAAAGACTGGGTCGCCGCCGGATTGGCGTAGAGATCGGCCGACGGGAACTCCAGAAGCGCCAGGGTCGCCGGATCCGTCTCCGGGCGCGCCGCCGTCTCGGCCACCCAGCCCGAGGCCACGCCCGCGACCGACACCGGCTTTCGGTACACGCCCGCGCCGACCATCCGCACCGTGGCGATCTCGCGCATCGGCGACCCCGCCATCAGCCTGCGTTCGATCGCCCGTTCGGTCTGCTCCGGCACCACATAACCCGCCGAATTCGACGCCGTGCTCAGCCCCGCCTTCAGCTCCAGCCCGAACGACTGACCCGTCTTCAGGTAGCCGTCGAACGCCGCCTTCGCCTCCATTCCTCCCCCATCGGGGGAGGGGGACCGCGTAGCGGTGG
>JBBQTX010000290.1:0-2434 GCA_038234475.1 Caulobacterales bacterium
CGGGCCGCATCATCCAGACCGCGTCGATCTATGGCCTGGTCGGTCCGGACAGCCGCATCTACGATGGCTCGGAGTATCTCGGCGGGCCGATCAACACCCCGGCGGTCTACTCGGCGTCCAAGGCGGCGGTCGTCGGCCTGACCCGATGGCTGGCCACCCACTGGGCCGACAAGGGCATCCGGGTGAACTGCCTCGTCCCCGGCGGTGTTTCCAGCGGCCAGAACGGGGTCTTCGACCAGCGCTATTCCGAGCGCGTGCCGATGGGCCGGATGGCCCGGGCCGAGGAGATGGCGGGACCGATGCTGTTCCTCGCCTCGCCCGCCTCCAGCTATGTCACCGGCCAGGTTCTGGCCGTCGACGGCGGCTGGACCGCGTGGTGACCAGCCAGAGGAAGAAGGACGTTTTCCTCATCGGCGTGAAGCTGGTGGACGTGGCCGCGCGCGCCGGTTTCGTGCTGACCGCCACCTACGGACTGGCCATCGCCCAGGCGGGCCAGTTCGGGTTGATTGCCACCCTGGTCGGCCTGTTCGCCTTCGCCTTCAATTTCGAACGGCACATCGACATCCAGCGCCGTTCGGCCGGCCAGCCTCATCCGGTGTTCGACCGCCACGTCACCGAGGCGCTGAAATTCTTCGCCTTCAACTGGGCCATCATGGTCCCGCTCTTCGTGCTGGCGGTTGGCCTCTGGACCCACGTCGGATGGCCCATCCTGCTGCTGGCCGTCGTCGTGGTCGTAGCCGAACACCTGTCGAACCAGGCCTACCAATACGCCCTGATCAACGCCCGCTACTATCCGATGCTGGTGATCGTGGCCGCCAAGAACTGCCTGCTGGTCGCCGTGGTGCTGTACCATGCCCTGTTCGCCCGCGACGGCTTCGACGTCGCCTTCGTCATGGAAGTTTGGGCGGTCGGCGCGGCGCTATGCGCCCTCGGCCTGGGCGTCCTGTTCTGGAGGATGCGTGAACCCGCCCCCAGGGCGGAGCCCTTCGCCTTCGGCCGCGACATCCTCGGCCAGCACCGGGCGTCGATGACCCATTTCCTGATCGGCCTGCTCGCCATCCTGATCCTGCAGTTCGACCGGCTGGCGGTCGGCGGTTTGCTGAGCCTGGAACAGACCGGCCTGTATTTCCGCCACACCTTGCTGGTCGCCTTCGCCTACCAGGCGTTCAACATCGCCTCTTTCAATCGCATCACCCCGACCATCTTCGCCGCCGCCAGGGTCGAGACGGTCGGCCAGTTGCAGCGGCGGGTGGTGCGTGAATATCGGAAGGTGCTGATCGGCGTACCCCTGCTCCTGGTGATGGCCTGGGCCGCGGATCAGCTGACCGGCGGCGTCTGGTCGGCGAAATTCCATCTCGACATCCGGCTGATGGGCCTGTTGCTTCTGGGCTTCATGCTGCGGGCGGCCGCAGACTTCCCGGCCCTGATCATGAACGGTCGGCACGAGGAGAACTATGTCCTGCGCCGGCAGCTGATCGCCTTCGTCATCGGCGGGGCGCTGCTGTTCGCGCTGACGTGGCGGTTCGGGGTCTGGGGCGCGGCGCTGGCCAGTGTGGCCGCCAGCGGGCTCTATGCCATTCTCAACTGGCAGGTGCTGGGCAGGCTCCCGCAGGCGCCGGCTTCGACCATCGCCGAGCCATCGCCCCCCGCCGAATCCGGAGCACCTCTATGAAGATCCTGATCACCGGATCGAGCGGCTTCGTGGGCGGTGCCTTGCTGGGTCATCTGCGGGCCCAGGGTCACGACGTCCGCGGGTTCAGCCGCAGGGAACACCCGCACAGCCTGAAAGGCGACCTGCTGGATCCGGCCTCGATCCGGGCGTCGCTCGACGGTTTTGCGCCGAGCGTGATCTACAACCTGGCGGCCGAGACGGATCTGAAGGGGCCACCGAAGAACGGCTATCGAATCAACACCGAGGGGGTCGCCAATCTGCTGGACGCGGTGGCCGCCGCACCGTCAGTCGACCGGGTGATCTGGGCGTCGTCCCAACTGGTCGGCCAGCCCGGCTCGCGACCGGCCTCTGACACGGATTTCGACCCCGTCGGCGGGTACGGGGCGTCCAAGGCCGAGGGCGAGCGCCTTGTCCGGGCCGTGGACGGGGCCGGCAGGACCTGGGTCATCGTCCGCTCGACCACCATCTGGGGTCCGGGCATGAGCGACCACTACATGGGCCTGCTCAGGTTGATCCGGCGCGGACTGTATTTCCATGTGAGCCCGGGGCCGTCGCGGAAGTCCTATTCCTATATCGAGAACCTGACGGCACAGCTGGCGACGCTGGCGACCTCGCCCACGGACCGGGTCGCGGGCCAGGTCTTCTATCTGGCCGACAGCGAGCCGATCAACCTGAATGAGTGGGCCGACGGCTTCGCCGCCACCTTCGGCCGCCGCATCCCCACCTTGCCGACACCGATTGCCCGCGCCATGGCCTTGGCTG
>JBBQTX010000291.1:0-2427 GCA_038234475.1 Caulobacterales bacterium
GGATCAACTGCCTGGCCCCCACCGCCCACACGCGAATGACCGAGGACCTCGGCGCGCGCTTGCCGCTGGAGTTGCTCGGGCCCGACACCGTCTCGCCCGGCCTGCTGTATCTGGTCAGCGAGGATGCGCCGAGCCGCTGCATCCTCACGGCGGGTGCCGGCGGGTTCGAGCGGGCCTATGTCACCCTGACCCAGGGCATCCGCGTCGTCGGCGACGACGCGCCGGAACAGGTCGCCGCCCGGTTCGCGGAAATATCCGACCGCACCGGCGAGATCGTGCCCGAAATGGGGGCGGCCCAGGGGATGATCGAATTGACCAAGGCACAGGCTGCCCAAGGCTGACTGACTGCCGACCTCTTGCCTTGACCCGACGGCAAGCGCCTAGGGTCGGACCCACACCCGCGCTCAAGCAGCGAGGCGCCGCGCGCCGAGCGATAGCGCCCCAAAAAAGGACCACCGAAGATGTCCCGTGAAGCCGTCATCGTCTCCACCGCCCGGACCCCCATCGGCCGGGCCTATCGGGGGGCGTTCAACGACACCCAGGCGCAGCAGCTGGGCGGGCACGCGGTGCGGCACGCCGTGGCCCGGTCGGGCGTCGATCCGGCCGAGATCGAGGACGTGATCATGGGCGCGGCCCTGCAGCAGGGCTCGACCGGCACCAATGTCGCGCGCCAGATCGCCCTGGCGGCCGGTCTGCCCACGTCGGTTCCGGGCATGAGCCTGGATCGCCAGTGCGCTTCCGGCCTGATGGGCATCGCCACGGCCGCCAAACAGGTGATCTTTGACCAGCAGAAGATGGCGGTCGGCGGCGGGCTGGAATCCGTCTCGCTGGTCCAGAACCAGAACATGAACCTTTACCGGATGAAGGATGAGGCGCTGCTGAAGCTGGCACCGCAGATCTATATGTCGATGCTGGAGACGGCCGAGGTGGTGTCGCGCCGCTATGGCATCTCGCGGGACCGTCAGGACGAATACGCCCTGCAGTCCCAGCAGCGCACCGCCCAGGCCCAGGCCGACGGCCGTCTCGACGCCGAGATCGTGCCCCTGACCACCACGATGCTGGTTACCGACAAGGCGACCGGCCAGACCTCGCCGAAAGAGATCACGCTGTCGAAGGACGAAGGCAATCGGGCCGACACGACGCTGGACGGCCTGAAGGCGCTGAAGCCCGTCTTTGGCGGCGGCGAGGAGATCCAGCAGGGCGAGTTCATCACGGCGGGCAACGCCTCCCAGCTGTCCGACGGCGCCTCGGCCTGCGTCATCATGGAGGCCGGCGAGGCGGTGAGGCGCCAGCTCCAGCCGCTCGGCGCCTATCGCGGCATGGCCGTCGCCGGCTGCGAGCCCGACGAAATGGGAATCGGCCCGGTCTATGCGGTGCCCAAACTGTTGAAGCGCCACGGGCTGACGATTGACGACATCGGCATCTGGGAGTTGAACGAAGCCTTCGCCGTGCAGGTCCTGTATTGCGCCGACACCCTTGGCATTCCGATGGACCGGCTGAACGTCTCGGGCGGGGCCATCTCGATCGGTCACCCCTACGGCATGTCGGGTGCCCGGATGACCGGCCACGTCCTGATCGAAGGCAAGCGGCGCGGCGCGAAATACGGCGTCGTCACCATGTGCATCGGCGGCGGCATGGGGGCTGCGGGGTTGTTCGAAATCTATTGATCCTTCACGCGGCGTGGGCGGGAGCGGCGTCGCCGTTCCCGCACGCCGGACACTCGATCGCCCGGAGCGTGCCGACGAAGTCGTCGCGCCAGATGCCGACGTCGGTGTCCCGCACCACCTGCATCAGTCGTTCCCATTTCCGCTTCCGCTCCTCCAGCGACATGGTGAGCGCGCGTTTGATGGCGTCGGACAGCTCTTCGCGGCTGAACGGGTTGACCAGCAGGGCCTCGCCCATCTGTTCCGCCGCGCCCGCGAACCGCGACAACACCAGCACGCCGGGATCGTCGGGATTCTGGGCCGCCACATACTCCTTGGCCACCAGATTCATGCCGTCGCGCAGCGGCGTGACCAGACAGACCCGCCCCGCCCGGTAGATTCCGGCCAGCTGGTCGCGCCGATAGGTCCGGTTCAGATAGCGGATCGGCTGCCAGTCCATCTCGGCATAGGCGCCGTTGATGCGACCGGCCAAGGCGTCCAGCCGTCCACGGATGTCCTGATAGGCATCGACCTCGTCGCGCGAGATCGGGGTGACCTGGAGCAGCAGTACCTGGGACCGCATCTCGGGATTGGTCTCGAGGAACTGCTCATAGCCGAGCAGCCGCTCTTCCAGCCCCTTGGAATAGTCCAGCCGGTCGACACCGACGATCAGCGACCGGAACGCCGCCGACGCCGCCATCCGGTCATAGGTCCGCCGGCCCAGCGGCGAGTTTCGGGCGGCGATGAAGCCGTCCACATCGATGCCGATCGGGAAGACGCCGGC
>JBBQTX010000292.1:0-2396 GCA_038234475.1 Caulobacterales bacterium
GTTCGCGGGCGAACAGCAGCGGATAGGCTACCGACACCACCTGTTCAGTGCAGCCGTAGGGATAGCGCGACAGGGCCACGGCGATCGGCCCGGGGTCGAACCCGCGGAACGGCGAGTAGCTGACCTGCAGGCTGATATCGCCCGCCGCCAGACCCGACAGCAGCTGGGCGGACGGGGTGAAGGCCTCGCCCGGCCGTTGCAGCTCGACGGTCGTGCGGGTGATCGGGCTCCAGCCCAGACGCGTCTGGATCGGATAGTCCTTGCCGGTCGAGAAGTTCGGTCCGGCGACGGAGAAGCCGACCCTGCCGATGCCCGAACGGGTCGGGGCGTTGAACGGAATCCGTTCGGCGACCCGCTGGCCGAGCGCCAGCTGGAACAGCTTCTTGAAGATCATCACCACCCCGCCGGACGAACGGGTCTCGGCGGTGTAGTCACCGGCCGCGCCCTCGACGTTGTGCAGTTCGAGGGTCGCGAACGGCCGGTCGCCCGGGGCCAGGAAGCGCGGCAGGTTGAGGTCGGCGATCACCGCCTCGCGCACCGTCATCGCCCTGGACGTCGAACCGACGGCCTCGTCGGTCCAGGCCACGGCCATCACCCGCAGCTCGCCGTTGAAGTCGGCGGCCGGCAGCTTGATCCGGGCCTTGCCGTCGAGGCCAGTCTCGACCACGCCGGACCACAGGGCCACGGACTTGATCGGCGTCACAGTCAGGCCCTCGCCGCCGAGCTGGTCGGCGCCGAAATTGACGTTGGCGGGCGCCCCGAGGTTCGGATCGAGCAGGCGGCCGTAGTCGTCACGATAGTCGAGCGTCAGGGCCCGCTTGCCGAAGTACCACTTCACCGGATCAGGCGAGTCGAACTTCGTCAGGCGCAGGATGCCCTCGTCGACCGCCGCGATGGTGACCCGCGCGCGCTGGCCGATGCCCAGCCCGCGAACGGTGACGGGCACCTCAACCGGCGCGCGGCTGTTGAGCTTCACCGGCGTGCCGAGATCGACCGTCAGCTTGCGGCCCTTCGGATCGAGCGGCACGTACATCAGCCCCAGCGCGCGGCGCGGCCTGGGCGTCACGGACGGGTCGCGCGGCTGGATCACGCTGACCAGCACATAGGCCCCGCCACCCCAGGCGGCGTCGGTCTTCAGCGTCACGGACCCGCCGTTCGGGCCGACCGCGAAGGTCTTGAAGTCGATCACCCGATCGGTGGCCACCGCCACCTGGGCCTCACCGGCGTAAGGGGCCTTGATCGTCAGGGTGACGGAGTCGCCCTGGGCGTGGACACCCGTGCCGGCGCTGATGCGCACGAAGTCCGGCGCCTCGGCGTCCTTGGCCGGCGCGCCCCAGCCGGCGGCAAAGCGGATGACGCTCCTGGCGCCGCCCGGGCTCTCGACGACCAAGCGGTAGTCGCCCCAGACGAGCCGCCGCGTGATGCGCGCGGCCCCGTCGGCGCCGATGCTCAGCGCGCCCTTCTGGACGACCACGTCACGGCTGGTCCGCCGCCACTGCCATTTGCCGTCCTGCTGGAACCAGTCGTAGTTCCAGTTTTCCGAGATCAGCGTGTAGGTCGCGCCCGGCGCGGCGATGCGCTCACCCCTGGCGTTGACGGCGATGACGTTGAGCGCCACCGGCGCGGCGTTGCCGCCGGTCGCGTCGGACTGCTCGACCTTCACGCCCAGATAGACCGGTTTGGTGCGGACCTTGAGGAACAGGCTTTCGCGCACCGGCCGACCGCCGGGCTCGAACACCGAAGCGGTGACGGTGGCCTTCAGCGGCGCGGCGGTGTCGCCGACATCGCCCGTGCCCAGCGACAGGGTCGCCTTGCCGTCGCCGTCGGTGACCGACGACCCCAGTTCGATGAACTTCTCGTCGAAGGCCGTCTGCTGGTCGCCCCACTCATAGTCCTTGAAGGCCGGGAACGGGTTGGGGTCGGCCATGATCCGGGCCTCGCCCTGGGTCTGCAGGCCTGCCCCGGCCGCGCCGTAGAGGAAGCGGGCGAGGACGGACACCTGGCGCGTCTCGCCCGCGCCGACCGGCGTGGACTCCTGGCCGTCGGTGCTGACGGCCAGCCGCTGCGGCGCGAAGTCCTCGACCGAGAAGCTCATCTCCCCGGCCGCCTCCTTGATCCCCTCGATCTCCAGGCTCGCCTTCCAGCGACCGCGCGGCGCGCTTTTCGGCAGACTGATGTCGGTGGTCACCGCGCCCGTCGGGGCCCGGTCAAAGGCGATGCGCTTGAACTCGACGCCGGACGGCCGCCGGATGACCAGCACGCCCTTGCGGTCCTTGACCGCCCGCGACTGCAGGTCCCGCACCAGGGCGGTCAGATGCACCGTCTCGCCCGGGCGATAGATGCCGCGATCAGCATAGAGGTAGCCGTCGATCTCGGAGCCGGCGACCCGGCCGCCG
>JBBQTX010000293.1:0-2394 GCA_038234475.1 Caulobacterales bacterium
GGCATCAGGGATCGAATAGGCCGCGTCGATCAGGCTCATGTCCGCGGTGTCGGGCACGAAATTCTGGCCGATGCCCTCGACCGTGTAGCTGCCCTCCGGCCCCGGCACGCCCTCGTTGACGATGCCGGCCAGGGTCGAGCCCACTGGATCGGCGAGGATGATCTTCGCGTCAGACCCGACGCTCTTGAGATAGCGGGCAATGCCCGTGATCGTGCCGCCCGAACCGATACCGGCGACGAAGGCATCGACCTGGTGATCCATCTGTTCCCAGATCTCGGGGCCGGTCGTCTGGAAATGGGCCAGCGAGTTTGCGTCGTTGTCGAACTGGTTGACGTAAAAGCCGCCCGGAATCTGCTGCGCCAGTCGCTCGGCCATGTCGGTGTAATATTCGGGATGACCATGGGGGACATCCGACCGGGTCAGGCGAACATCGGCTCCCATGGCCCTGAGATGCTGGATTTTCTCCTTGGACATCTTGTCCGGGATGACCAGAAGCACCTTATATCCCCTGGATTGGCCCACCAGTGTCAGCGCCAGACCCGTATTGCCGGCCGTCGCCTCGACGATGGTGCCGCCGGGTTTCAGAAACCCCTCGCCTTCCGCTGCCGCGATCATCGACAAGGCGATGCGGTCCTTGATCGACCCGCCCGGGTTCTGTGCCTCCAGCTTCAGGAACAGACGGCACGGGCCGGTGTCGATCTTGGTCACCTCAACCATCGGCGTTTTGCCGATCAGGTCCAGAAGGGAGCCGGTCGGACCGGACAGGACGGGCGTGGCGGCCAAGGACATTTAGAAACTCCGGGGGACTTCGCGCCGGAAGCTAGGCGCGGGACGGTCCCCGAACAACCGCTGACAGACGCATAAATTATAGCTATACTTATGGCCAGAATTGGAGACCGATCCATGGCGACCTATGGCGTGGCCGAGGCCAAGAACAAATTCACCGCCCTGCTCAACCGGGTCGAGGAGGGCGAACTCGTGGTGATCACCCGCCACGGCAAGCCCGTGGCGGAGATACGACCGGTCCAGACCCTGACCTGGGAGGAGCGCAAGGCGCGGCTGCTGGAGATTTCTGCCCGCGCGGCGAAACTCGCCCCCATCGGCATGACGGCGGTTGAGCTGATCAATCTGGAGCGAGAGCCAGAAGAGTGATCGACTATTTCGATGCCAGCGCCTTGGCCGCCATATTGCTGGACGAACCGGCCCGCGAACGGGTCAACGCCCATATCGCTGCTGCCGATGCCCCGCCAGTCGTCAGCGATTTCGGGGTTGCGGAGGTCTCTTCTGCCGTCTCTCGTCTACTGAGAATGAACCGGAGAACCTTGAGCGAGGCACAGGCCTTGCTCGGACAGTTGGACGAATGGGTGCGCGAAGCCGGTGAACCCGCGTCTCTCGAACCGTCGGACGTCCGCGAAACCACGCTGCTGGTGCGTCGTTTCGATCTCAAACTGCGCGCACCGGATGCGCTTCACGTGGCAATCTGCCGAAGGCTCGATGCCCGCCTGGTGACACTCGACAACAACCTGGCCCGCGCCGCGCATGCGGTGGACGTGGCCTGTATCAATCCCGCCCTAGACTCGGCGTACAGAAAGACTGAATGACAAAATCACCTAGCCGGCTCCCCGCCGGCCTCCCCGACAAAGACACCCTGATCGCCTTCCTGCGCGAGGCGGGAACGGCCGAGAAGGCCGACATCGCCCGCCATTTCGGTCTCAAGGGTCATGAACGGCGCATGCTGCGCGAAATGATCCGCGAGCTCGAGGAAACCGGCAAGCTCGGCAAGCGCGGTCGCAAGGGCTTTTCCGAGGTCGGCGCCCTGCCCCCGGTCGGCGTCGCCGACGTGGTCGAGCGCGACATCGACGGCGAACTGTTCGTCAGCCTGGTCGAGGCGTCGTGCGATGCCCCGCGCGCCATCCTGGTGCCCGACCCCACGGGCAAGGCCGGCCCCGCACCAAGACTGGGCGCGCGTATCCTGGCCAAATTCTCGCGCGGTGAAAACGGCTGGGAAGCCCGCATTATCAAGGTGCTGGACACCGACACCAACCGCGTCCTCGGCGTCATCCGCAAATCCAACAAGGAGGTCCGGGTCGAGCCTGTCGACCGCCGTTCCAAGGACGTGCTGCTGGTGCCCCACGCCCAGGCCGAAGGCCTGCGCGACGGCGATCTGGTCGTCGCCGCCATCGAAAAGGGCGACCAGCGCTATGGTCCCAAGCGCGGCAAGATCCTGGAAAAGATCGGCCGCGAGGACGATCCCCGGGCCGCCTCCCTGATCGCCATCGCGGCCCACAAAGTCCCGATGGGCTTCTCCGAGGCCGTCGAGAAGGAGGCCGAGGATCAGGAACTGCCGTCGCTGAAGGGCCGCGAGGACCTGCGGGACATGCCGCTGATCACTAT
>JBBQTX010000294.1:0-2380 GCA_038234475.1 Caulobacterales bacterium
CGAGGCCGAGGGTGATCGCGTTGAGAATGATCAGGGCGAGGATGAACCGCTCGGTGCGGGGCGACGTCACCAGCTGTCTGAGCCGTTCCAAGGCAGTCTCCACAGGCTTTGCAGCGCGCCCCTTGCCGCAATCCCGCGACGAGCGCCAGATGCATGACGCGAGCGTTTGGACATTCCGTCCGATGCCCCCAGGGTCAATCTTGCAAGCGTTCGGTTTGATTACCGCCACGCCTCAGCTAAAAGGCCCGTCCGATTCCGGCGCGATGCCGTATCATCCTCGAGCGCATGCCCGATCAAACCGTCCTCTACGTCCTGAACGGCCCGAACCTCAACCTGCTTGGGGACCGCGAACCCGTCATCTATGGCCATGAGACGCTGGCCGACGTGAAAACGCTGTGCGAACGCGCCGCTGGCACGGCCTCCGTGGTCTTTCACCAGACCAACCACGAGGGCGAACTGATCGACCAGGTGCATGAGGCCCGTGAAAAGGCCTCCGCCCTCGTCATCAACCCGGCCGGCTACGGGCACACCTCCGTGGCCCTGCTCGACGCGCTGAAGACCCTGACGATCCCCATCGTGGAATGCCACCTTTCCAATCCGGCGGCGCGCGAACCCTTCCGGCATCGCTCCTATGTTTCGCCGGTCGCGGCCGGCGTGGTTTCGGGCTTCGGCTCCTTCAGCTACGAACTGGCCGTCAAGGCCGCCCTCAAACTGGCGCAGGAACGCAGCCGGCCCGCGGGCCGTTCGAACATGACGACGTAAAGAGGCACAAAGACCCATGGCCGATCCCAAGACGCCCGCGCCAAAGCTCAACAACGACGCTGAGATCGACACCACACTGGTGCGTCAGCTGGCCGACATCCTGAACGACACCTCCCTGACGGAGATCGAGGTCGAACGCGGCGAGCTGCGCATTCGCGTCGCCCGCGAGGTCATCGCCGCCCCCATGATGCAGTACGCCGCCGCGCCGATGGCCCAGGCCGCGCCTGCGCCTGCGCCGGCTGCGGCCGTCGCTGCACCGCTCACGATGCCGTCCGATCCCGCCACGATCGTCGCCAAACAGGGCGAAGAGGTGAAGTCACCGATGGTCGGGACCGCCTATCTGCAGGCCTCGCCGGAGACTCCGCCGTTCGCCCAGGCCGGGGACAAGGTCAAGAAGGGCCAAACCCTGCTGATCGTCGAGGCCATGAAGACGATGAACCCGATCCAGTCCCCGCGCGACGGCGTCGTCAAGGAAATCCTGGTCGGCGACGCCCAGCCGGTCGAGTTCGGCGAGCCGCTCGTCCTGCTGGAAGCCTGAGCCCGTGTTCACGAAAGTCCTGATCGCCAACCGCGGCGAAATCGCCCTGCGGATCCACCGCGCCTGCAAGGAGATGGGCATCTCCACCGTCGCCGTGCACTCGGAGGCCGACCGCGGTGCCATGTGGGTTCGGCTGGCCGACGAGAGCGTCTGCATCGGCCCGGCTCCGGCCGCCAAATCCTATCTGAACATCCCTTCGATCATCGCCGCGGCCGAGATCACCGGGGCCCAGGCGATACACCCCGGCTATGGCTTCCTGTCCGAGAACGCCCGGTTCGCCGAGATCGTCGAAGCCCACGGTATGACTTTCATCGGACCCAAGCCCGAGCATATCCGGGTCATGGGCGACAAGATCACCGCCAAACAGACGGTGCTGGACGCCGGCATCCCTTGCGTCCCCGGCTCGGCCGGCGAGGTCGAGACCGTCGAGGACGCGATCGCGGCCTCGAAGGACATCGGCTTCCCCCTGATCGTCAAGGCGGCCGCCGGCGGCGGTGGACGCGGCATGAAGGTCGCCCTGACCGCCGGGGATCTGGTCGAGGCCGTCCAGACCGCCCAGGCCGAGGCGCTGGCCGCCTTCGGCAACGGCGCGGTCTATATGGAACGCTACCTCCAGAAGCCGCGCCATATCGAGCTTCAGGTCATCGCCGACAGCCACGGCAATGTCGTGCATCTCGGCGAACGCGACTGCTCCCTGCAACGCCGCCACCAGAAGATCCTCGAAGAGGCCCCCTCGCCCGCCCTCTCGGCGGTCGAACGCGTCGCCATCGGCGAGACGGTCAACAAGGCCATCGCCAGCATCGGCTACCTGGGTGTCGGCACCATCGAATTCCTCTGGGAAGACGGGGAATTCTTCTTCATCGAGATGAACACCCGGCTGCAAGTCGAGCATCCGGTTACGGAAATGATTACCGGCGTCGATCTGGTCCGCGAGCAGATACGCATCGCTGCCGGCCTGCCGCTGTCGTTCACCCAGGACGAGGTGACCTTCAACGGCCACGCCATCGAGTGCCGGATCAACGCCGAGAACCCCGAGACCTTCACCCCGTCGCCCGGCAAGATCACCGACTTCCACGCCCC
>JBBQTX010000295.1:0-2336 GCA_038234475.1 Caulobacterales bacterium
TGGCGGAGAGGGTGGGATTCGAACCCACGGTGCCCGCAAAGGCACGCCGCATTTCGAGTGCGGTACATTCGACCACTCTGCCACCTCTCCGCGGGGCCGATAGACGCTTGGTCGAGCGAGCGGCTTCTCTAATGGGCGAGGCCCTGCGCCGCAAGCGGCAATTCCATCAGCGTTGGGCCGGAAGCGGCAGACCCAGCGCCTCGCCGGTGGACAGGTCGCCATCGATGACGCGGAACAGCTCGGCCGGGCGACCGCCGGTGGCGGCGGAGAGGCGGCCGGTGGGCTGGACCAGACCGGTGCGCTCGACGCCGCGGCGGAAATTCTGCTTGTGCAGAGACAGGCCAGAGACCGCTTCGGCCGCGGCCTGGAGCCCGGACAGGGTGAAGGCCCCCGGCATCAGGTCGAAGAGTACGGGGCGGTATTTCAGCTTGCTGCGCAGCCGCCCGAGGCCGGTGGCGAGGATGCGACGGTGGTCGGAGGCCATGACGCGTCCGGGCTGGTCGGTCGCCGCAGTGCGGTTCTGGTCGCGGGCCGCCTCGCCCACCAGTCCGGCCTCGTAAAGGAGCTCGTAGCGGTCCAGCACCCGGCCCTCGTTCCAGCGGTGCGCCGGCGTGGTGGCGAACAGGGTTTCGACGCGGCCCCGACGGCGGGCATCCGACCCGGCCCAGCCGCCCAGGTCGGCGATCAGGCCGGCGAGGCAGGACGGCGGGCCGTCGCGGCGGTCTTCCCAGGGGAAGACGTCGAGCACGGGGGTCCAGCGGGCCTCGGCCTGGGGGGTGTCGGCGGAATCGGCGGTCAGGGCAAGGTAGCCGACCGAGACCTCGCGGTTTCGATCGGGGCCCGGCGTGGCGCGGGGACTGGCCCGTCCAAGGTCGCCGAAGGTGTAGAGCTGTTCGACGAAACCGAGGCGAAAGCCCGTCTGGGCGGTGACGAAGTCGCGCAGCGCCAGTTCGAAGGTCCGGTCGCGAGCCGGGTCGAACGACCCGAACGGCAGGGCTGCGCTGCCGTCATCGCCGGGCGTGGTCAGGACACAGGCCTTGCCGCCGCGCAGCGCGATGACGACCGCCGACAGGCCGATGCGGACGCCCTGTTCCCCGTGCCCGGCCATGGTCTAGTCCCCGTGCCTGGTGTCGGGAGCGACGACCAGGCCGACGGCCTCGGCGAGGATGCGATAGCGCTCCAGATAGCGCTGCTGGGCCAGGGGGGCGGGCAGGGGGTCGATGTCGAGATGGTAGCCCGGCGGCGGGGAGCCGAAGAAGCCGAGCGACTCCCTCGGCGTGAAGCCGGCCAGCTGGGTGGCCTCGAAATAGGCGCAGGCCTTGTCGGCCTTCTTGATCAGGACCTTGATTGCGGGCGGCGATCGGGCGGGCAGGCCGAAGCGGAGGTGGATGGCGTGTTCGAGCCGGGCCTCGAAATCGGTATAGCTGACGCCGAGCGCGGCCTTGAAGGGCGAGATCATATCGCCGATGACGTATTCCGACGCGTCGTGGAGGAGGGCGGCGAGGCGCCATTTCGGCTCCAGCCCGGGCTGGATGTGGGCGGCGATCTCCTCGACGACGCAGGAGTGCTGGGCGACCGAGAAGGCGTGTTCGCCGATGGTCTGGCCGTTCCAGCGGGCGACGCGGGCGAGGCCGTGGGCGATGTCCTCGATCTCGATGTCGAACGGCGAGGGGTCGAGCAGATCGAGGCGTCGGCCTGACAGCATCCGCTGCCAGGCGCGCGGCTCTTTGGAGGGTCTGCGGGGCGTCACGGCCAAGGGTCTGTCCTGCGCTTTCTGGGCAGGGTTGGTGGCGCATTGCGCCGCCGCGATCAAGGCCCGAGCGGTCCGGCGCCGACTATTCGCCGACGTTGAGGCTGACCAGATCGCGGGCGTCTTCCATGACCCGGCCGCGGTTTGCGTCCCGCGAGCGGACGGTGGCGACGACGAGGGGACCGCCGACCGGGCCGCGGGCCTCATAGGCGACCATGCGCCAGCCATTGTCTGACGGCGTGTTGTTGGTCAGGATCCAGCTGGCGCGGGTGGCGGGACCGGCCGCATGGGCCCGGACCTCGGCCGAATCCGCGTGGGCGTTGATGCTGACATCGTCGCCGTCGCCGCTGGCGCCGCTGACCCGGGCCGAGCCGTTGCTGTCGTCGGCGTCGATATGGAAGCCACCGATGCGAACGCTGGAACGGTCGCCCTTGGTTTCGATCTGCACGCCGGGCAGGCGGACCGAGGCGTCTTCGCCTTCGGTCTCGATGCGGACGCCCGGTGCGCGGACGGAGGCCCGATCGGCCGTCGTGGCGGGCCGGGCTTCGGCCTGGGCGGCGTCGGTATGGCCGGCGGCCGCTGCGTC
>JBBQTX010000296.1:0-2322 GCA_038234475.1 Caulobacterales bacterium
GGCGGGGCGCCATGGCCTCCTTGATCGGCCCGAAGACCGACCTGGCCCTGGCCGAAGCCGCCGCCGCCGCCGGCTCCGAGGTCGGCGTCTGCGTCGTCGCCAATGACAACAACGCCGGCAATATCGTCATCTCGGGCGACAGGGCCGCCGTCGACCGCGCCATCGAAAAAGCCAAGGAACTCGGGGCCCGCGCCATCCCCCTGAACGTCTCGGCCCCCTTCCACTGCCCCTTGATGCAGCCCGCCGCCGACGAAATGGCCGAGGCCCTGGCCGACGCGCGGATCGTCGCTCCCTCGGTCGCCGTGGTCGCCAACATCACCGCCCGCCCCGAGACCGATCCCGAGGTCATCCGCCGCCTGCTGGTCGAACAGGTCACCGGCCGCGTCCGCTGGCGCGAGAGCATGGAGTGGATGGCCGGCCAAGACTCTGGGTCGGGTGGCGTCACCCGTTTCGCCGAGATCGGCTCGGGCAAGGTCCTGACCGGCATGGCCAAGCGGATCGCGCCGGACGCCGAAAGCGGCGCGCTGAACACGCCGGAAGAGCTGGAAGCGTTCGCGAAGAGCCTTTGAAACCCCCACCGTCATCCTCGGGCTCGACCCGGGGATCAGAGGTCCGGGCAAGCTGGACCTCAGAGACGGCCCTGAAACCGTGCCCCCAGTTCCTGCTGAAGCGCACCTGACAGTCTGATCCTCGGGTCGAGCCCGAGGATGACGGAAGAAGAAGAGGCAAGCATGTTCAATCTTTCCGGAAAAACTGCCCTCGTCACCGGCGCCACGGGCGGTATCGGCGGGGCCATCGCCCGCGCGCTGCATGCCCAGGGCGCGACCATCGTCCTGTCCGGCACCCGCGAGGCGGTGCTGCAGGATCTGGCGAAAGACCTTGGTGAGCGCGCCTTCGTCGCCGCCGCAAATCTTTCGGACCCCGAATCGGTCGATGGCCTCGTCGCCATCGCCGAGGGGGCCGCTGCGTCCCCGCTCGACATCCTCGTCGCCAACGCCGGCATCACCAAGGACGGCCTGCTGATGCGGATGAAGGACGAGGATTTCCGGTCGGTCATCACCGTCAATCTGGAATCCTATTTCCGTCTCTCGCGCGCCGCGATGAAGGGGATGATGAAGCGCCGCTCGGGCCGGATCATCGGCGTCACCTCCATCGTCGGCGTCACCGGCAACCCCGGCCAGACCAACTATGCCGCCTCCAAGGCCGGGATGATCGGGTTTTCCAAGTCGCTGGCCCAGGAGGTCGGCTCGCGCGGCATCACGGTCAACTGCATCGCCCCCGGCTTCATCGCCTCGCCGATGACCGACGTGCTGAACGAGGCCCAGCGCGAGGCAATCCTCAAGACCATCCCGCTCGGTCGCCTCGGCACCGGCGACGAGATCGCCGCCGCCGCCGTCTATCTCTCCTCCGACGAAGCCGCCTACGTCACGGGCCAGACCCTGCACGTCAACGGCGGCATGGCGATGATCTAGCGCCCCAGCCACGCTCATTCCGGCGGTGATTTCCCATCGCGTTCGCTGCGTGATCAGGGCGGAGACGGTGTGGGGGCCTTCCCCGCCGCCGTGGCTGTGCTAAAGCCGGTCGCGACCGCTGTCGCCGAGTCCTGCTACGGGCTTGCGTAAGTGGTGCCGTCGTCATACGGCAAGACACAGACAACAGCCGCGCGTGCGGCCCAAAAGCAGAGACCCCCATGTCAGACACCCTGGAACGCGTCCGCAAGATCGTCATCGACCACCTGGACGCCGATCCGGAAAAGGTCGTTGAAAAGGCCAGCTTCATCGACGACCTCGGCGCCGACTCGCTCGACAACGTCGAACTGGTCATGGCCTTCGAGGAAGAGTTCGACATCGAAATCCCGGACGACGCCGCCGAGCACATCCAGACGGTGGGCGACGCCGTCAAATTCATCGACGAGAAGCTGGCCGGCTGATCGCCGCCATTTTCGAACGGCATTGATGGCCGCCGTGGCGCGCCCCTAGCGGGGCGGCCCGGCGGCCATTACTGTTTGCGGTCAGGATTCTGTAGCGAGGAGCGCTCATGCGCCGTGTCGTCGTCACCGGCCTCGGTTTGCTCACCCCCCTCGGCTGGGGCGTCGAGCATAATTGGAAGGGCATCCTCGAGGGCCGGTCGGGCATCGGTCCGATCACCAGTTTCGACACCACGGGCTACGGCTGCACCATCGCAGGCGAGATTCCCTCGGTGGACGGACGCGGCGGGGGCGTCCGGCGGCCATTACTGTTTCAAGGCTTGGAATCTTTAGGGAGTCGCCACGCATGCGTCGCGTCGTCGTCACCGGCCTCGGTCTTCTCACCCCGCTCGGCT
>JBBQTX010000297.1:0-2308 GCA_038234475.1 Caulobacterales bacterium
ATGGGGTTCATCCCCGATATCGAGCGGATCTTCAAACTGACCCCGCCCAAGCGCCAGACCCTGTTCTTCTCGGCCACCATGCCGCCCGAGATCACCCGGCTGACGACCCAGTTTTTGAAAGACCCGACCAGGATCGAGGCCTCGCGCCCGGCGATGACGGCCGAGACTATTACCCAGTATCTGGTGCGCATCCCGTCCAGCGACCCCAAGGCCAAGCGCGTTGCCTTGCGCGAACTGATCGGCCGCGCCGACGTGCGCAACGGGATCGTGTTCTGCAACCGCAAGACCGAAGTCGATGTGGTCGCCAAATCGTTGAAACAGCACGGCTTCGATGCCGCACCGATCCACGGCGACCTCGACCAGTCGCTGCGGACCAAGACCCTGGCCTCGTTCCGCTCGGGCGAACTGAAGCTGCTGGTGGCGTCCGACGTCGCGGCCCGGGGCCTGGACATCCCCGACGTCAGCCATGTCTTCAACTATGACGTCTCGCACCATGCCGACGACTATGTGCACCGGATCGGCCGCACCGGCCGCGCCGGCAAGCTGGGTCAGACCTTCATGATCGTGACCCCCGGCGACGACAGGTCTCTGGATAAGGTGCTGAAACTGATCAAGATGGCACCCGAGGAACTGGTGCTTGACATCGACTGGTCGAACCTCGGCAGCGCGGCCCCGCGTCGGGGTGAAAGCCGTCCGGAGGCGCGTCCCGCCCGGGGTCGCGCCCGGGCCGAGAAGCCGGCAGTGCCGATCGCCGATGACACCGGCCGCGCGCCGGACGCACCGGCGGCGGACACCCCGCTTTCGTCAGCCGAGGCGCTTCCGGCCCGCCGCACCCGCAGCCGACGCACCGCGCGGACGGAGTCTGCGGCGGTCACGGTTGCAGGAGAAGCGCCGACCGCAGCCAATGCCTTGGACCCAGCGCCCGTTTCCGCGCCGCGTGGGGCGGCGGAACCACGGCTGCGTCAGGCCGATCGCAGACCCGGGGGACGCACCGACCGGGACGACGCGCCGGCTCGCGAGGGTGCCGGTTTCGGGGGCGACGTTCCGGCCTTCCTGCGTCGAGCTTATACCCTCAAAAGTTGATTGGCACTCTGACGGGCGATCCCGGTTGCGGTACCGCTTAACCCGCCGTTACCGAAGTGCGGTTAGGGTCTTCGCAGTGCAAGCGTCTCCTGAATAATGCCCGTCCGGAAATCAGCATGTCGACACAGGTTCAGACCACGCTCCGCAGTCCCGAAGCCTTTGCCCTCGCGCGAAGGGCTGTCGAGGAGATGGAGAGCGCCGGTGTGTGGCCGACGCCGCTGAATTTCGAACTGTGGCTCCACTATCTCGGCGAACCGGACGGCGCGCTGGGTAAGGAGATGCTCCGGCTTCTGGACACCGGCGACGTCTTCACCGAAGGCACGGCCGAAATGCTGGCGGCGGAGTATCTGCCCCGGGGGCGGCTGACAGAAGAAATCCGCGACGCCGGGATGGTGCTGAACCGCGAACTGTCCACGGTCTCCGAAGCCATCGCCCAGGCCCAGCTCTCCCAGGCCGCCTATGGCCAGACCCTGGCCGGTGCCTCCGCCCATCTGGAGGCCGGAAGCGAGCCCGCAGCCCTGATGGGCGTCGTCGCCGAGCTGTCCCAGGCGACCCAACTCGTCCAGAAGGAAAACGCCAAACTTGAAAAGCGGCTCGAGAGCTCGACCAAGGAAGTCGCCCGGCTGCGCGAGCATCTGGAGCAGGTCCGCCGCGATGCGATGACGGACGCCCTGACCAATCTGGCCAACCGCAAGGCCTTCGATGAGGAACTGCTGCGGGCCTGCGACGAGGCCGAATTGTAGCGCCAGCCGATGACCCTGGCCGTCCTCGACATCGACCATTTCAAACGATTCAACGACACCTGGGGCCATCAGACCGGCGACCAGGTGCTGCGCTATGTCGCCAGCGTGATCGGCCGCGTCTCCAAGACCCCGCGGGTCGCCGCGCGCTACGGCGGTGAGGAATTCGCGATCATCTTTCCGGGCGAGGCCGCAGCGATCGTGGAGGTCGCGCTGAACAATATTCGCGAGGAGGTCGGTACCCGGGCCCTGCGCCGCCGATCGACCAATGACGAGTTGGGGGCCGTGACCCTCTCGGCAGGGCTGGCGCAACGACGGCCCGGCGAGACCGGATCCTCCCTCCTGGACCGCGCCGACGAGGCTCTCTACGCCTCCAAGCGCAGCGGCCGGAACAAGGTCACCAACTCCGAGCGGCTCGAAGCCGCCGCCTGATCCAACCGGCCAAGGCGGACCGTCCATTCGGCGAACCTCGTCTATCCACCCTG
>JBBQTX010000298.1:0-2289 GCA_038234475.1 Caulobacterales bacterium
GCACGACGGTGCGGCCGATGAAGGCTCCCTGGCGCACGATCGATCCGGGCACGGAGCGGAAGCCGGCGGCCTGCTAGTCGGCGGCGGTCCAGTGGCCGAATTGGCTCGGGACCTTGTCCCACCATGGGCCGACGCCCGGGGCAGGCGAGGTCGAACCCCGGTCTCCGCCGCGCATGATCTCGTTTTCGTTGAGCCGGAACGACAGCAGCACCGCCTTCTTCAGCCACTGATGCGTGGTCCAGACGCCGTCCGCCCCGCGCGAGGCGACGCGGGCCTGGCCCGAATCCAGCAGAGCCAGCGACTGCTCGACCGACCGGCGCACCTCGCCGTGGGTGTGGGCCGAAACGTTGGCGCGGTCCTCCCAAGCGGACTCGATGACCGGTTGCAGCCGGGCGGGATCGAGGGGGGCGGAGGCGGTCATGCGGCATCCTGCAATGAATAGGGGGTCAGAAAATCCACCAGATCGGGCGCGACATGGTCGATCCAAGGGCCGATCTCGTGGCCGTGGCCGTCGCCGATCAGCACCGTACTCATGCCCAGGGCCTTGGCGGGCTCCAGATTGCGCGGCGTGTCCTCGAAGAAGACCGCCGCATGCGGATCGATGTCGAAGGCTGCCAGAAAGCGCCGGAAGGTGGCCGGCGCGGGCTTGGGAACCAGATCCATGTCCTCGATGGCGAAGACGCCGTCGAACCGGTCGGCGATCCCGATCCGCGCCAGAACGCGGCCGGCGTGAAAGCGGGCACCGTTGGTCAGCACGTATTTCCGGCCCGGCAGGCCGGCCAGCAGGTCGGCCAGACGCGGGTTCGGTTCCAGCCCGTCCAGCGGCACATCGTGCACGTCGCGCAGGAAATGGTCCGGATCGACGGCGTGGTTGGCCATCAGGCCCGCCAGCGTGGTGCCGTAGGCTTCTAGGAACTGGCGCTGCAGCACGCGCGCCTCGGCGGCGGGCAGACCGACGGCGTCGATCATGAAGGCGTTTATCCGCCCCTGGACAAGCCGCATCAGCCCCTGCTCGCGCGGATACAGGGTATCGTCCATGTCGAAGACCCAGGCGCGGACATGGCCCAGGCCAGCCCCGGCGGCGCGGCTCATCCGGCCTTAACCAGGGTGCCGGCGCCGTGTTCGGTGAACAGTTCGACCAGCATGGCGTGCGGCCGGCGACCGTCCAGGATGACGACGGCCTCGACGCCTTCGCGAACGGCGGCCATGGCGGTCTGCAGCTTGGGAATCATGCCGCCGGTGGCCACACCGTCCTCGATCATTTTCGACGCGTCGCCGACGGTCATCTGGCGGATGATCTGGCCGTCCGCGCCCCGCACGCCGGGGACGTCGGTCAGCAACAGCATCCGCTTGGCCTTCAGCGCGCCGGCCAGGGCTCCTGCGACCGTATCGGCGTTGACGTTGAAGGTTTGGCCGTCCTCGGCCACCCCGATCGGCGCGATCACCGGAACCCAGTCGGCGTCCGATTCCAGCAGTCGGACGATCAGTTTGGGATCGACCTTGGTCGGCTCACCGACATAGCCGAGGTCGACCTCGTGCTCGATCATGCTGTCAGGGTCGCGTTTGGTGCGCCTCGTCCTTTCGACGGTCAGAAGGCCGGCGTCCTTGCCCGACAGGCCGACGCCACGGACGTCCGCCTCGCGCCCGGCCATGGTGATCCAGTGCGCGATCTCCTTGTTGACCGCGCCGGACAGGACCATTTCGGCCACCGTCATGGTGTCGGCGTCGGTGACGCGCAGCCCGTCGACGAAGCTGGATTTCACCCCCGCCTTGTCCAGCATGGCGCTGATCTGCGGTCCACCGCCGTGCACGACGACGGGATTGACCCCCATCAGCTTCAGAAGGACCACGTCTGCGGCGAATTGTCTCGCTACCGCGCTCTCGCCCATGGCGTGGCCGCCGTATTTGATGACGACCGTCTTTCGGTCGTAGATCTGGATGAAGGGCAGGGCCTCGGCGAGCGTCTTCGCCGTGTCCCAGCCTTGCGCGTCGCCGGCGCGTCCCCCGGTTTGCCGTTCGGTCTCATCCATCACGAGCGGGTCCGTAAAGCCAAGGCCGGTCCCTGTCATCATGAAACCGTGCGTCCGCCGGCCCGTTCCACCCGTATGAACCAGCATGACATAGACGACCGCGACCTGACGCCCTCCAACCCGACCGACCCGGCGTCGCTGCAACAACCCGATCCGACCCTCTGCCCGGAGTGCCAGGGTGTGGGCGCGACGGCCTCGGGCGAGGCCTGCCCTGTTTGCGAGGGCACGGGCAAGGCGACGGGACGAACGGGAGGGGGCT
>JBBQTX010000299.1:0-2257 GCA_038234475.1 Caulobacterales bacterium
GCGTGCTGATCTACATCATCGCGGTCCGCAAGACGCAGATCGAGTACGGCGACGCGACCTCGCAAGGCGCGGTCAGCCACTGACGGAAGGGCGGGTGGTTCCGGACGGGAACCACCCATCTCTTCTGTTCATAAGGACTAGCGACAATGCCTTCCCACGCTCGCAGTGGCCCGGACCTGCCCCTGACGGCCCTGATTCTGGGCTTTCTGGGCTGCGGTCTGGCGCTCGCTGCGGGTGTTTCCTTGTCAGGATCGCTGGCCACATCCGTCGGCTGCCTGATGCTACTTGTTTTCGGCCTGCCACACGGGACGCTGGACCTGCACCGCATCCGCGACCAGGCCCAGGGTCCCGTGACCGGGCTGATCGTGCTGCTCACCGTCTATCTCGGCCTGGCCATGGCCATGTTCGGCGTGTGGCATTTCGCGCCCGTGCTGGCGCTCGTGATCTTCGTCGCCGTGGCCGTGGTGCATTTCTCTGAAGATTGGACAGGTTCCGGCTCCGGCCTGCTGGAAAAAGGCCTCGCCCTCGGGCTTCTTGCCGCCCCCACGCTCCTGCACCGCGCCGAACTCGACGGCCTGTTCATCGCCCTGACAGGCCGGACGGACGCGCCGGTTGTCACGGATGCCCTGACCCTCGTGATGCCCACCGCCCTGGTCATCGGCGTCGTGGCCTTGGGCGCGCTTTGGTCGGCGGGCCACCGCCGGCGCGCAGCCGCCGGTGCCATCGCGTTGACGGGGATGATCGTCCTGCCGCCGGTCGTCGGCTTCGCCCTCTATTTCTGCCTGTTCCACTCGCCTCGACATCTGGGCGAGGCGCTGGGCGCCGTGGCGCGGACCCGGCGACACGTCTGGGTCAGGATCATCCTGCCCATGACGGCGGCGGCCGGCCTCATCGCCGCCGGCCTCTACGGGCTCGAGCTTCGCGCCGACGCCGCCTCGCGGCTGGTCGCGGCCAGCTTCATGACCCTGTCCATCCTGACCATGCCGCACATGCTGGCCCCCTTCGTCATCGGCTGGATGGCCCGCCTCGGCCTGACCGCCGCCTTCAAAGGCCTTCGAACAGCGCCGTCGACAGATAGCGTTCGGCGAAGCTGGGGATGATGGCGACGATCGTCTTGCCCGCGTTCTCGTCCAGGGCGGCCAGGCGGAAGGCGGCGATCAGGGCCGCGCCCGACGAGATGCCGACCGGAATCCCCTCCACCCGCGCGGCCTTGCGGGCCATGTCTAAGGCGTCCTCGTTGGACACCTGTTCGACGCCGTCGATCACCGAGCGGTCGACGATCGAGGGGATGAACCCCGCGCCGATACCCTGGATCTTGTGTGGCCCCGGCTCGCCGCCCGACAGCACCGCCGAGGCGGTCGGCTCGACCGCGATCATCCGCACCGAGGGCTTCTTCGCCTTCAGCGCCTGACCGACGCCGGTGATGGTGCCGCCCGTGCCGACCCCCGAGATGACGATGTCGACCGCGCCGCCGGTGTCGTTCCAGATTTCCTCGGCCGTCGAGACGCGGTGGATGGCCGGATTGGCCGGGTTGTCGAACTGGGCCGGGCTGACCGCGCCGGGCGTCCGCGCCAGCAGGTCCTCGGCCATGGCGATGGCCCCCTTCATCCCCTTCTCGGCCGGCGTCAGCACCAGTTCGGCCCCCAGCAGGGCCAGCATCTTGCGTCGCTCGATCGACATGCTTTCGGGCATGACCAGGATCAGCCGATAGCCCTTGGCCGCCGCGACGAAGGCCAGGCCGATGCCGGTGTTGCCGCTGGTCGGTTCGATCAGGATCGCGCCCGGCCCGATCTTTCCGGCCTGTTCCAGCGCCTCGATCATGGCCACGCCGATCCGGTCCTTGACCGACGAGGTCGGATTGAAGAACTCCAGCTTGGCCAGCACGGTGGCCTTGGGCGCATACTCGGCCGACAGCCGCGGCAGCCCGACCATGGGCGTGTCGCCGATGGTGTCGAGGATCGAGGCATAGACCTTGCCGCGCCCGGCTTTCAGATGGCGGGAGGCGTCGTAGGAGGCGTCGGACATGCAGGGCTCCATGCAGGTCGCGTGGAAAAAAACCGGGTCTGAATCGTCTGAAATGGCCGCGACCGCGACCGGTCCGTGGCCCGGGTGGGCGCGCTGAGGCAGGACATAGGACGCGGAGCGGCGGGTGCAAGCGGTTCCGACGACGACGGGGTCAGCCCCGGCGCGGATTGGCCGTCAGGCGGGCGATCTCGGCCAGATAGCGTTCGGCCAGGTCGCTGCGGTCCTCGGGCCG
>JBBQTX010000300.1:0-2247 GCA_038234475.1 Caulobacterales bacterium
CCATCGAGGCGAGGATCGACCTGCACGGCTACGGCCGTTTCCAGGCCCAGGACGCCCTGACCGCCTTCCTGATGGGGGCCCAGGCGCGGGGCTATCGCTCGGTTCTGGTCATCACCGGTCAGGGCCGGCGCGGCGGAACCGGCGTCATCCGCGCCTCGGTGCACGAATGGCTGCAAGGCCCGGCCCTGCGCGGCGTCGTCTCCGGCTTCGCCCCCGCCGCCCGCCACCACGGCGGCGACGGGGCGCTGTATGTGACGATCCGACGGGGGTGAGGCGGTGGTGGTTGGTGGCGGGTGATTGGCGGCAGCGATGAGACGGCGGACTGCGCCGAACCCCTGCCAACAATCACCAACCACCAATCACTTCACAGACGCAGCCCGGCGTCCTTCGCCAGCGCCTCCAGCGACACCATCGGCCTCGGCCCCCAGTGGGCGATGACCTCGGCGGCGGCCAGCGAACCCAGTTTGCCGGAATCCTCCAGCGACAGCCCGCGGGCGAGGCCCAGCAGGAAGCCGGCGGCGTACTGGTCACCGGCGCCGGTGGTGTCGATGACCTTGTCGACCGGGACGGCGGCGATAACGACGCGCTCGTCGCCGCGCACGACCACCGAGCCGGCCTCGCCGCGCGTGACGGCGGCCACGTCAACCATTGCTGCCAGCCGGCTCGCGGCGGCGTCGAAATCATCCGTCTCGAACAGGGCGGCGAGCTCGCCCTCATTGGCCAGGACGATGTCGGCCGAGGCCTCGATGAAGGCCAGCAGCTCGGCGCGCCAGCGGGCCACCACGAAGGTGTCCGACAGGGTGATGGCGACCTTGCGCCCGGCGGCGTGGGCGCACGCCGCGGCGGCCTCGAAGGCGGCGCGGGCCGGGGCCGGGTCGAACAGATAGCCTTCCAGATAGACGAGGGCCGAGGCCCCGATAAGATCGCCGTCGATATCGGCGGCCGCCAGCTGGTTGGCGGCCCCGAGGAAGGTGCACATGGTGCGCTGGCCGTCGGGCGTGACATTGATCATGCAGACGCCGGTGGCTTGGCCTGTGGCGGCCCCGTCTTTCAGCGGCGCGGTGTCGAAGGCGACGCCGGCGGCGCGGATATCGTGGCTGAAGACCCCGCCGAGGGTGTCGTCGGCGACCTTGCCGATATAGGCCGCCCGCCCGCCGAACGAGCCGATCCCGGCCACCGTATTGCCCGCCGACCCGCCCGAGGCCTCGACCCCCGCCGCCATCGCGGCATAGAGGGCCGCGCTCTGGTCCGCATCGACCAGCTGCATCGAGCCGGCGGTCAGGCCTTGCGCCGTCAGGAAGGCGGGATCGCAGGGAGCGAGCACATCGACGATGGCGTTGCCGACGGCACAGACGTCATAGGCGGGGGCGTTCTGGGTCATGGGCCGCCCTTAGCGGACGACCGGCCCGGCGTCATCCAAAAACCCATAAGGAAAGCCTTATGCAATCATCGTCCGTTC
This sequence comes from Caulobacterales bacterium, assembly GCA_038234475.1. Lineage (GTDB taxonomy): Bacteria > Pseudomonadota > Alphaproteobacteria > Caulobacterales > Caulobacteraceae > Brevundimonas. Next base: position 1,460 of record JBBQTX010000300.1, read on the forward strand.
GTTATGAGGCACCCATGACCGAGATCGCCGTCCTGACGCCCGACCCGTCCGACCCCTCCTACGCCGGTCAGTGGCCGGGCGTGCTGGAGCGGCTGGGCGAGGCGCTGGCGAGCGCCGGGCTGACGGCGGTTCCCACGCCCTGGACCGACCATGTCGCCGACGCCTCGGGCCTGACGCGGTTCCCGCTGGTCCTGCCGCTGATCGCCTGGGGCTATCACCGTAATCATGACCGCTGGATGCAGGCCTGCGCAACGTGGGAGGCGGCCGGTGTACGGATGCTGAACCCCCCGTCGGTGCTGCGCTGGAATTCGGACAAATCCTATCTGGGCAGGCTGGCCGATCAAGGGATCGCCATCCCCGACACCGTCTGGATCGATAACCCACAGCAGGCCGATGTCGACGCCGCCCTCGAGCGCTTCGGCACTGACCGGCTGGTGGTCAAGCCGCGCGTCTCGGGCGGAGCCTATCGGACACTGAGGCTCGCGCGCGGCGAGCGTATGGACGGCGCGCCCGAAGGCCCGGCGATGATCCAGCCCTATCTCCCGACGATCGAGACCGAGGGCGAAACCTCCCTGCTGTTCTTCGGCGGCCGGCTCAGCCACGTCGTCAACAAACGGCCCGTGCCGGGCGAGTTCCGGGTCCAGGTCCAGTACGGCGGCGGCTATGTCGCCCTGCCCGAGCCGCCCGCCGGCGCGCGGGCGCTGGCGGAGGCGACGCTGGCGGCCATCGACGAGGACCTGCTCTACGCCCGTATCGACATGGCGCAGGGCCCCGACGGGCGCTGGCTG
>JBBQTX010000301.1:0-2238 GCA_038234475.1 Caulobacterales bacterium
GCCGAGCTGTGGTGGCTGGGTGGCGGAGCCGGGATGGACTGGGTGGGCGGCATTCGGGCCATGACGGCAGGGGGCGGGGTCGATCCGCTGGACCTGGCGGCGGGGCTGGAGGCGATGGTCAATCTGGCCATTCTGGGCTCCCTGTCGATATGGTTCCTGATCAACTCCGAATCGCGGGCGAAGCGCAGGCGGTCGCTGGCGGCGCTGCATGGGCTGCGGTCGCTGGCCCATGTCATCGACATGCACCAACTGACCAAGGATCCGACCGTCGTGCTGGCCGAAGGCCATGAAACGGCGGCCTCGCCGACTCGGTCGATGGATCAGTTCCAGCTGACCCGCTACCTGGACTATTGCGCCGAGATGCTGGCGCTGATCGGCAAGCTGGCGGCGCTGTACGCGGCGCGGACGCAGGATCCGCAGGTGATCGCGGCGGTCAACGACATCGAAAGCCTGTGCAGCGGTCTGAGCCGAAAAATCTGGCAGAAAATCACGATCCTGAGCGCGTTGGACGAACGCTCTGGCCGGAAAGCTTAAGCCGCGCGACCCTTGCGGGGGGGCCGGGCTTCCGCCTCGACAACGGTTGCGGCGGTCAGGGCCGCGTTCATGGCCATGCGCAGGCGTTCGGGTTTGATCGGCTTTTCGACCACCGCCGCCATCCCGATCGACAGATAGTGTTTCGCGTCGTCCGGGTCGGCGTTGGCGGTCAGGGCGACGATGGGGATGTCGCGCTCGGGTCCGGTCAGGGCGCGGATCGCCTGCGTCGCCTGGACCCCGTCCATGCGCGGCATCTTGATGTCCATCAGGATCAGGTCGAACGGCCGGGCCTGAACCGCTTCCAGCGCCTCGAGGCCATCCTCGGCGGTTTCCGACGAGCAGCCGAACATCTCGCACAGGGCCTGGGCGACCACGCGATTGGTGGCGTTGTCGTCGACAATCAGGATGTGTGGGCTGGACTGGAGCTCCAGCGCCGGCAAGGCCGAGACATTCGAGGGCGTATCGACCGTCGCAGCCGACAGGGGGGCGGCGATGTCGAAGGCAAAGGTCGCCCCGCGACCGGCGTTGTTCTCGGCCCAGATACGTCCGTCCATCCGGTCGATGATCTGGCGGCAGATCGACAGGCCCAGACCCGCGCCATCGGGGCCGGAGCCATGGACGAAGGGCTCGAAGATGGCGTCGACGCGGTCGGCGTCGATGCCGGGGCCGTCGTCGCGGATTCGCGCTTCCATGCGCACGACGCCGTTCTCGGACACGGCCTTCAGACTGGCCTCGACCACCCCGTTGCGGGCGAACTTCAACGCATTGCCGATCAGGTTGTTGAAGACCTGTTTCATGCGGACGCAGTCGATGTCCGCCGTTAGCTCGGTGTCGCCCTCATAGCCGACCATCAGCCGGACCGCGTCCTGCGAGGCCCGGGGTGCCCACATCCGCTCGATGTCGTCCATCAGGGCGCGCAACGGTGTGGCCGCAGGCGTCAGATCCAGCTCTCCGGCCTCGGCCCGCGAAAGGTCCATCGCGTCCTGGAGAATGCGCAAGAGCGTCTCGGAGGAATCGACGATGGTCTGGACGTGGACATGGGCCGAATCACTGAGCGGCTGGCGACGCAGCAGTTCGGCGACGGCCAGCACGCCGTTCATCGGCGTGCGCAGCTCGTGGCTCATGATGGCGAGGAACTGGCTTTTGGCGCGGGCCGAGGCGAGGGCCTGGGTGCGGCTGTCGCTGAGGGCGCGGGTCTGGTCCGACAGTTCGGCGTTGCGGCTGCGCTGCTGGTCGTTGACGGCCTGCAGCAGGGAGACGGCGGTGCCGACACCGCGGTAGCGGCCGTCGCGGGTGACCACGAAGCCGCGCATCAGCGCTCCGGGGCCGCTTTTGACGAGGATGTCGCAAAAGGCGTCGATCTGCACGCCGGCCTCGACGACGGCGGGTTCGGGGTCCATGACTATGGCCACGGGCCGGTTGGCGTACAGGGCGTGCCCGAAAGGTCCGGCGATCTTCAGCAGGAAGGCGTTGCGTTCGACCAGCCCGACGGGCCGGTCGTTCTCGACAACAGGAATGACGAGCGTGTCAGGTTCGCGCTGGAAACGCACGAAAATCTCGGCTGCCGTGACTGTCGGCGAAACCGGTTCGGCGCGTTCGGTCAGAACTTCGATCGTCGGCATACTGGCCGAAACTCCCTGATACCGCTGGACCTTATGGGAGAATCGTTTGCAAAAGCGTTAAGCCGTAAAAACGTATGTTTCC
>JBBQTX010000302.1:0-2208 GCA_038234475.1 Caulobacterales bacterium
GCTGGAGGCCGATGACGGAGGCCGATCTGGACCGGGTCGCCGAGATCGCTGTCATTGGCTTTCCCGACCATTTCGAGGGGCGGGACTGTTTCGAAAACCGGCTGGCCCTGAACCCTGCCGGGTGTCTCGTCCTGACCGGACCGGAGCGGCTGGAGGGCTATCTGGTCGCCTATCCCTGGCGTGGGGATGCCGCTCCGGCGCTGAATACGCGGATCAAGGCGATCCCGGCGCACGGCTCGGTACTCTATCTGCACGACCTCGCCCTGAGCCCGGCTGTCAGGGGTCAGGGCTGGTCCCGGCCGGCCATGCAGGCGGTGCTGGAGCTGGCCAGGGCGGGCGGCTGGGCGAGCGTGGCGCTGGTCGCCGTCAACGACGCCGTCGATTTCTGGCGCGGTCATGGCTTTGCGGTGCGTGAGACGCCGGAGTTGGCCATCAAACTGGCCAGCTACGGATCGGATGCCCGTTACATGACCCGGCCGGTCTGAATGCGCCGGTCAGTCCCGCGTCGCGACCATCATGAAATTGACGTCCGCGTCCGCGCTTTCGGTCCAGCGGTCGGTCAGCGGACTATAGACCAGTCCGAACGGTCCGCTGACGGCGACGGGCTCGGCCGACAGCATCCTGCGGATTTCGTCGGGCTTCGGAAACTGGCGCCAGTCATGGGTGCCGGCGGGAACCCAGCGCAGAATGTATTCGGCCGCGATCTTGCCGAGAGCCAGCGACTTCAGCGTCCGGTTCAGACTGGCCACGATCAGGATGCCGCCCGGCGCGATGAGCCGCGAACAGGCGCGAAGGAAAGCCTCAGGATCGGCGACATGCTCGATGATCTCGAGCACCAGCACGACAGCGAACGGCCCCGCGCCTTGCGCTTCCATCTGCTCGACCGTTGCGGCACCGTAGGCGATCTCGAGACCCTGTTCGGCCGCATGGGCCCGGGCGGTGCCGATGTTCTCGGAAGAGGCGTCAATGGCGGTGACGTCGAACCCGAGCCGCCGCATCGGTTCGGCGATCAGGCCGCCGCCGCAACCAATGTCGATCAGGCTGAGGCCCGAAAAGGCCCGGCGTCGGGTGGAATCGCGATGGAACCGCTCGGCCACGTGGTCGCGGATGAAGGCCAGTCGGGCGGGATTGAACTTGTGCAACGGCGCGAACGGCCCCCGTGCGTCCCACCATTCTGCGGCCTGGGCCGAGAAGCGCGCGACGTCGGCGGGGTCGATGCTGGACCCCTCCGCACTATCGGTAAAGCCTTGCCCTGTTTGGGGTTTGCGCCGTGGCGAGGGGTCGTTAGAAGCGGCCATGACGCAAGGGTGAACCCCTTTTGCGCCGACCATGCAAGACGGGGATTTCCGGCACGATGACGCGGGCACCATGACGCGACGGGCAGCCAATCGACTGGTGATGAAGTTCGGCGGCACCTCGATGGGCGATCTTGAGCGGATCCGCCGCGCCGCGCGCATCATCGCCGCCGAGGTCCGGGCCGGCCATTCGGTCGCGGTGGTCGTCTCGGCCATGGCGGGCAAGACCAACGAACTCGTGGCCTGGACCGACGGCGCGGGCGGCGCGGCCCCAGGTCTGCCGCTGTCCGACGAAGAATACGATGTGGTCGTGGCGTCCGGCGAACAGGTCACAGCAGGCCTGCTGGCCCTGACCCTGCGCAACATCGGCCTGAACGCGCGCAGCTGGATGGGCTGGCAGATTCCCATCCTGACCGATGACGCTCACGGCCGCGCCCGTATCGAGGATGTGCCGGGCGAGGTTCTGGGGGCAGCGATGGACGCGGGCGAGATCGCCATCGTCCCCGGCTGTCAGGGCGTGACCCGCGACGGGCGGATCACCACCCTCGGGCGCGGTGGTTCGGACACCTCGGCCGTGGCCGTGGCGGCGGCGCTGGGATGTCCATGTGATATCTATACCGACGTGGACGGCGTCTATACTACCGACCCCCGTATCGAGAGCCGGGCCCGCCGGCTGGAGAAGGTCTCCTACGAGGAGATGCTCGAGATGGCGTCCCTCGGGGCCAGGGTGCTGCAGACCCGGTCGGTTGAGCTGGCCATGGCCAAACAGGTGCCTGTGCGGGTCCTGTCGAGCTTTGTCGAACCCGACGAAAACGGCGTGCTGCCCGCCAAGTCCGGCACCCTGATCTGCGACGAGGAGGAAATCGTGGAAAAACGCATCGTGTCCGGCGTCACCATGAGCCGCGACGAGGCC
>JBBQTX010000303.1:0-2137 GCA_038234475.1 Caulobacterales bacterium
CGCGCTCGGCGGCGATCCCGGACGACGTCGCCCACAGCGTCGTGCAGCACAGGCCTACCGCCAGCAGCAGCAGGATCAACGCCGCCGCCGCCCAGCCTCCGCCTGCCCGCTCGGAAAGATAGAGCGCCAGGGCCGCAAAGATTCCGTCCGCCGACATCAGGCCGCCTGCCTTGGCCATGATCCGGTCCAGCGCCGACATGCAATAGGTCGCGGCCGCCTTGGGACCGTCCAGATAGACGACCAGCGCCTGGCGGTAAGCCAGACGTTCGTCGCGCCGAACGGGCACGCCCAGAAGCGCGGTCAGGATCGGCGTTCGGGTCAAGACGCCGACGTCGGAATGGCGAGGATCTGTTCGAGGATCGTCTCGTTCCCGGTGAAACCCGGGGCGTGGAACTCGCACCCCACAAAGGCGCAGGTGATCATCGGGATGGTCCCGATCGCCCTGGAGCGCACCGGGCGCGACACCAGGCTGTCGGCGACAGGGTTCAGCCGGCGGCCGAGGCCGATCATGGGCAGCGGGTTCGGGTCGATGAAAGTCATTGTCGGGGTCTCAGCTCAGTCCGCTGGCGGGATTGGGCGCGGCAAAGGCCGAGAAGCCATAGTGTGCCAGCCAGCGCACATCGGCCTCGAACATCGGCCGCAGGTCCGGCACGCCGTATTTCAGCATCGCCATCCGGTCCACGCCCATGCCGAAGGCGAAGCCCTGCCATTCGTCCGGGTCGATGCCGCAGTTTTTCAGCACTCTGGGGTGCACCATCCCGCAGCCCAGAATTTCCAGCCAGTCGGTCCCCTCGTTCAGCACCAGCCTGCCGCCGGACCGGTCGCAGCGGATGTCCATTTCGGCCGAGGGTTCGGTGAAGGGGAAATGGTGGGGGCGGAAGCGGGCGTCGACGCCGTCCAGTTCGAAGAACCGCGCCACGAAGGTTTCCAGTGTCGTCTTCAGATGCCCCATATGGATGTCCTTGCCGATCACCAGACCCTCGATCTGGTGAAACATCGGGGTGTGGGTGGCGTCGGAATCCTTCCTGAAGGTCCGCCCCGGGGCGACGATGCGGATCGGCGGCGACTGGCTCATCATGGTGCGGACCTGCACCGGCGAGGTGTGGGTGCGCAGAACCTTGCGCTCGCCCGTCTCGGGGTCCGGCTTCAGGAAGAAGGTGTCGTGGGTCTCGCGCGCTGGATGTTTAGGCGGGAAATTCAGCGCGGTGAAATTATGGAAATCGTCCTCGATGTCGGGGCCTTCCGCCACGGCGAAGCCCATCTCGGCGAACAGGGCGATCATCTCGTCCATCACCTGCAGGGTCGGATGGACCCCGCCCTGCCTGCGCGGCCGGGCCGACAGGGTCAGGTCGAGGCGCTCCGACAGCAGGCGGGCGTCCAGTTCGGCGGCCTCCAGTCCGGCTTTCTTCTCAGCGATGGCGGCAGTGACCCGGTCGCGCAGGCCGTTGATCACCGGCCCCTGTTCGCGCCGCTCGTCCGGGGTCATCGCCCCCATACCCTTCAGCAGGCCCGAGATCGTCCCGGTCTTGCCCAAGGCCGCCACGCGCACGGCCTCGACTTCGGCCGCGGTTGTGGCGGCGGCAATGGTGTTGATCAGGTCGAGTTCGAGTTGAGCGAGATCGGTCATGTCGGGTTCCGTCTAGCCGGTGGGGCGCAAAGCAAAAAGCCCCCCGGCGCGACCCGGGGGGCTATTGATCTTAGAGACAAGCCGGATCAGGCTGTCCTCAGGGCGTCGCGCACCTTGGCGGCGATGTCCGGGAAGCCGGTGCCGTCCATGGCGATCGCCGCCAGGACCTTGCGGTCCAGCTCGATCCCGGCCTTGGACAGGCCGTGCATGAACTGAGAATAGGTGAAGCCTTCCTGACGGGCGGCGGCGTTGATCCGCTGGATCCACAGGGCACGGAAGTTGCGCTTGTTGATGCGGCGGTCGCGATAGGCGTACTGCCCGGCGCGATCAACCGCCGCCTTGGCGGTGCGGATCGTGTTCTTGCGGCGGCCGGAAAAGCCCTTGGCCTGTTCCAGAACCTTCTTGTGCCGGGCGTGGGAGACGACGCCCCGTTTGACGCGAGCCATGTCGCTATCCTTTCAAATTCATTGCTGTGAGGAGATCAGGTCTGCGTGCGCCGATCAGGCATAC
>JBBQTX010000304.1:0-2130 GCA_038234475.1 Caulobacterales bacterium
CGCGCCAACGACCTGATCTGGTCGTTCTTCGTGTCCAACTATCTGATGGGCAAGTCGCCCGCCGCTTTCGACCTGCTGTTCTGGAACGCCGACCAGACCCGCATGCCGAAGACGCTGCACATGGACTATCTGCGCTCGATGTACGGCCAGAACCGGCTGGCGCGGGGCGAGTTCACCATCGGAGGGATCAAGATCGACCTGTCGAAGGTCACCATCCCCCTCTATTTCCAGGCCAGCCGCGAGGATCACATCGCGCCGATGAATTCGGTCTATCGCTCGGCCCGGGCCTTCTCAAAAGCCGACGTGACCCTGACACTGGCCGGCTCGGGCCATATCGCCGGCGTGGTCAATCCGCCGTCGGCCAACAAATACCAGCACTGGATCAACCCGGCCCTGCCCGCCACGCTCGGCGAATGGCAGGCCAAGGCTGAGGAGCATCCCGGCAGCTGGTGGAACCACTGGGCCGAATGGCTGCACGGCAAGTCCGGCGACTGGATCCAGGCGCGCAACCCCAAGAAGGGGCCCCTGACGCCGATAGAACCCGCCCCCGGCTCCTATGTGAAGGTAAAGAGTTGAACCGTCTCGAACCGAACCTGCTGCTGGCCATCACAACCGGCTTCGCCCTCCTGCTGGTGGTCACGACCGCGACCGCCTTCGGGCCAGCGGCGGGACTGATCCGCAATCCGTTGCTGGCCATCATCTGCACCGGCGGCTTCGTGTTGCTGAACCCGATCCTTTCGCGCCTGATCGGTCAGGCGAACCGGCCGCCGATGATCCACCCGGACAGCCCCGGCACGGCGATGTGGGCCACGGTCTTCCCCATGGTCGTCACGACGTCGGCCGCCATTCCGGTGTTCTGGCCCGGCCGCGACTACGGCCTGCTGGTGATCATCGCCGCGGTCTGGTTCGGCGTGACGGTCGAGTCGGCGCTCAAGGCCCGGCGGACCTAAGCGGGCTGAAAGGTCAGCGCTACGCCGTTGTTGCAATAGCGCTTTCCGGTCGGTCGTGGGCCGTCGTCGAAGATGTGGCCCTGATGCCCCAAACAGCGGGCGCAGTGGTATTCTGTACGCGGGAAGCCGATGGCGAAGTCCGTCTTGGTGCCGATGTTGGCGGCGATCACATCGTAGAAACTGGGCCAGCCGGTTCGGGAGTCGTATTTCCACGTCGAGCGGAACAGCGGCAGGTCGCAGCCGCGGCAGACGAAGGTTCCCCGTCGGCTCTCGTTGTTCAGCGGACTGCTGCCCGGCCGTTCGGTCGCCTCGCGTCGCAGCACGTCATAGGCCGCGCGCGGCAGCCGCTCGCGCCACTGGGCGTCGGTTATGCGGCGAAACGGCGAGTTGGCGTACTGCCCCTGCGAGGCGTCGGCTTCGCCAGGCGAACAGGCGGACACGGCGACCGCACCGACAGTGGTCAGAAGGGCGCGGCGGGAGAGGGCGTGGGTCATGGGAAGACATACGTCGGGAGCGCGGCTGAGGTTTCAAAGGTGCGTCCTTCTCCCCTTGAGGAGAAGGTGGCCCGCGCAGCGGGTCGGATGAGGGGTGAGACACCCTGCGTCCATTGGACCGCCCGCCCTCACCAGCCAGTTCGTAGAAAAAGCCCCCTCATCCGGGCCTCCGGCCCACCTTCTCCCTCGAGGGGAGAAGGATTTCACTCCAGCCCCGTCGCCTCGTCCAGCCCCAGCCTCAGGTTCAGGTTCTGCACCGCCGCGCCTGACGCCCCCTTGCCGAGGTTGTCCAGCAGCGCCACCAGCCGGACCTGCTCGCCGCCCCGATCCCCGAACACATGCAGCCGCATTCTGTTGGTCCCGTTCAGACCCTCGGGGTCGATCCCCGACATGGCCTCGGACTCCTCCAGCTCGGCCACCTCGACAAAGCGAGACCCCGCATAGGCCTCGGCCAGAGCCCCGTGGACCACCTCGACCGACGGCGACGTCGGCAGGGCCGCCAGATGCAACGGCACCTCGACCAGCATCCCCTGCCGGTACGCCGCCACCGCCGGCGCGAACAGCACCGGCCGCTCCAGCCCTGTGTGCCGCGTCATCTCCGGCCCATGTTTGTGCTTCAGCGACAGGCCATAGGCGCGGTACGCCCCGGCGCCACCGGCCTCAAATTCCGCGATCATCGCCTTGCC
>JBBQTX010000305.1:0-2129 GCA_038234475.1 Caulobacterales bacterium
GACGCCGTGCGCGCCGTCAGCCGGGGCGACGGCCGGGCGACCCTGACGCTGGAGGGCGGCGTCGAGGCCCCGGTCAGCCGCCGCTATGCCAAGGCCCTGCGCGACGCCGGCTGGTATTAAGGGATCCTCCCTTCTCTACCCGCCCAGACTCCGTGGAAGCCGGCGGGCAGGGCGACGTCGGCGCGCCAGGTGGCGACCGGGCCATCGGCGACGCGGGCGGCGTCGAAGGCATGCAGTTCGGTGACGCCTTCGGCCAGGTTGATCGACGGGGCGATCAGCCAGGCGTCGGCCTCGTCCGGGCCGCGCGGGACAAAGACGGCCTCCTCGACGATCTGGGTGTTGCCGAAGGTGAAGCTGTCGGCGCGACCGCTGTCCCAGTCCCAGGTCGCCAGACCGGTCGGCAGGGGGCGATCGGGGCGCTCGCCGGCGACATGAACGGTCAGGCGGCGCGGCAGGCCGGCGCGGCGCGGATCACTCTTGGGGAATTCGGCGGTGACGCCCGACGAAACCATTTCGGCGCGACCGTCCGTATGCAGAGTGATCAGTTTCAGCACCGCAGGTTCGCCCGGCACGACGCCACGCTGTTCGACCAGCACCCGGGCTCCCTCGACGGCGAAGGCCACGTCCTTGCCAGCGGCGACGTCGAAGCGGATCGTCCCCGAGCCATCCTCCCACGCATCTCCGAGATGGAAATAGCTGAAGGTCGGCAGCTCGAACAGGCGGCGGCGCGACAGATCGGCCTTGTCGATGACCAGGACCTGGGTGCCCAGCTCGGGCTTCCACGCGAACTGCGAGGAAACAGGCATGCCGGCGCGATCAAAGACCCAGGGCTGCAGCACCAGGATCAGATGCCGCGCCGTGGCGGTGAAGTCATGCATATAGCTGGCGCGCGGCAGGTCGATGACCGAGGCGGCGTTCAGGCTGCGGTCGGCGTTCAGATGCCAGACCACGGCCTTGTCGCCGTTCAGGCCGATGTTCCAGATGGTGCCGTCGGGGTCGTAGCGGGGGTGGGCCTGGAACGGCATGCTCCTGAGGTCGTCGCGCAGGGTGACGAAACGTTTGGTCGACAGGTCCGAGGCCGACATGGCCACGGGCGCGCCGCCTTCCCACAGGGCCCAGACCTCGTCGCCGGCGGTCATGACGGCGGTGTGGGCCGCGGTGGCGTCGTCGTGGGAGCCGATGCGGGCGCGGGCGTCTCCGGCGGTGCCGAAGCCGGGGGTGACGACGGCCCCGATCTCGGTCTCCCAGCGCCGCTTGGGCGTGTCGGCGAAACGGGCGTCGAGCGTGACCTGGCCGTCGTTGACGCGGAAGGCGCGCATCAGGCCGTCACCGTCAAACCAGTGGGTCGCCGAGCCGCCGGGGCGCCGGAACTTGCCCGGACCGTTGCGGAACAGGGTCCCGGTCAGGCCCGCCGGTGCGCGACCCTGCACCAGCCGCATGGCCCGGGGCGCGACGTCGGCCTCGAGGTCGGCGGTGGCCAGGGCCCAGTCGGCAGAGACCTGCATGGCCGCCATGGCGCGGACGGTTTCGGGGGTGACCACGGCGGCTGCCAATCCTGCAAAGAGGGGGGCAGCAGCGCCCATCAGGAAATTGCGGCGGGAAGCGTGCATGGGAGGGTCTCCTGATGGGTGTTACGGCGCGGCCTCAAGCAGTGAGCCTGTCATCCCGGCGAAGGCCGGGACGCGCGGCGAGCGATAGGCCGACTACCGAATGCTGATGGTCTGGGCGGTCTCGCCCGAGACGGTGAAGCGGGCGCGGTCCCAGCGGGCGGGGCCCATGTTGCCGACGGCGTTGTTGGAGAAGGCATAGGGCTCGGTCGGCATGACGAAGGGGTTGGTGTTCATCTGGCCGTCGCCGTTGACGTCGTGGAACGCCTTCACCGCATAGTCGCCGGCGGGCAGGTTCTCGAAGGTCGCCACGACGCGGCCCGAGGCGCTGACGGCGGTGGCGGCGACCGGCTGACCCGAGGCGCCGTCATAGGCGGCGGCGGAGTCAAACAGGGCGACCATGACCGAGCCGGTGCGGGCGCCGGTCTCGAAGGTCAGGACGACCTTGTTGTCGGCGGATTGGGCGAGGGCCGGGGCGGCGGAGAGCAGCAGGGCGGCGGCGGCGGTAGCGAGGCGGTTCAT
>JBBQTX010000306.1:0-2127 GCA_038234475.1 Caulobacterales bacterium
TCGGGAGAGGACTTGGGCGCACGGCGGCGGAGTCGTCGCTTTTGCGCGAAAGGGTCAGGGGCGACGGTTCGGGAGTGGCTTCGCCGCTCACCCGGCCGACTCTCATCCGGCCCTCCGGGCCACCTTCTCCCAACGGGAGAAGGAAGCAGAATCGCCGACCATGACAGCTACCCCGTCCGCCGCCCCCCGCGCCGCCCTGCTGTCCGCCTTCGGCTGCTATGTCATCTGGTGCTTCATGCCCCTGCTGTTCATGGGTCAGGCGGCGGTCGGTTTCGACTCGCTCGAAATCCTGGCCCACCGCGCGCTGTGGGCCGTCGCGGTCGCGGGGCTGCTGGTTTTCCTGGCCGGCCAGGGCGGTCAGGTACGGGCCGCCTTCGCCTCGCCAAAGACCCTCGGCTGGCTGTCCCTCTCGACCCTGCTGATCGCGGTCAACTGGGGCCTCTACGTCTGGGCCACCACCCACGAGGCGACGCTGGAAGCCAGCCTCGGCTATTACATCAACCCCCTGCTCAACATGGTCGTGGGCCTGTGGCTGTTCCGCGAGAAGATCGACAGATGGGGCTGGGTCGCCATCGGCCTGGCCGCCGTCGGCGTGGTCTTCCAGGCACTCGCGCTCGGCCGTCCGCCGTGGATATCCATCGTCCTGGCCATCAGCTTCGCCAGCTATGCCGTGATCCGCAAACGCGTCCCCATCGACGCCCAGGCCGGCCTGCTGGTCGAATGCCTGCTGCTGGTGCCGTTCGGTCTCGCCTGGGTGCTGTGGCTGCAGCACACCGGCGCGGGCGTCGCCTTCGACAGCCCCGTCAACACCGTCTGGGCGATCGCCAACGGCCCGGCCACGGTGATCCCGCTGGCCCTGTTCGCCTGGTCCGCCCGGCGCTTGCCGCTGTCGACCCTCGGCTTCATCCAGTTCCTCGCCCCGACGCTCCAGTTCGCCGTCGGGGTCTGGTCCGGCGAGCCCCTGACACCCCTGCGCATCGTCAGCTTCGCCTTCATCTGGGGCGGCGCCGCCGTCTTCGCCGCCGCCGCCTTCCTGCGCCACCGCGCCGCGCGCGAGGACTTGAAGCGCCCGGCCGAGCGGGTCTAAATCCTATCCCGACGCGGGAGGACCAGGTGGCTGCTGCTCTTCCGACCGCCCGCAAGCGCTGGATTCTCGCCGCCACCGTTCTCGGCTCCAGCCTGACCTTCATCGACGGCTCGGCCCTCGGTGTCGCCCTGCCGGCGATCCAGAACGACCTCGACGCAGGCCCCGCCGCCGTCCAGTGGGTGTCGAACGCCTATCTGCTGACGCTGGGGGCCCTGGTCCTGATCGGCGGAGCCGCCGGCGACCGGTTCGGGCGGCGGCGGGTGTTCCTGATCGGCGTCGCCGTCTTCGCTCTCGCCTCCATCGCCTGCGGTCTGGCCCCCACGGTCGAATGGCTGATCGCCGGTCGCGCGGTTCAGGGGATCGGCGCGGCCCTGCTGACGCCCGGTGCCCTGGCGGTCATCGGCGCGGCCTTCGGTCCCGACGAGCGCGGCAAGGCCTTCGGCACCTGGGCCGGGGCAGGGGCCCTGTTCGGCATGGTCGGGCCGTTGGTCGGCGGCTGGCTGGCCGATCAGGCCGACTGGCGCTTCATCTTCTGGATCAACATCCCGCTGGCCGTCCTGACCGTGCTGATCACCGTGAAGGTCGTGCCCGAGAGCCGCGACGAGACCGCGCGCGGTCTCGACTGGCCCGGTGCCCTCCTCGCCATGACCGGTCTGGCCGCCCTGACCTGGAGCCTGACCGCCGCGCCCGACCTCGGCTGGGGCCATCCAGCCATCCTCGGCGGCCTGACCGGCGGCGTTCTCCTGCTGGCCGTCTTCGTCCGGGTCGAGGCGCGCGGGAAACACCCGATGATGCCGCTGGGCCTGTTCCGATCGCCCGTGTTCAGCGGGATTAACCTGTTGACGCTGCTGCTTTATTTTGCCCTGTCCGGCGCGATGTTCTTCCTGCCCTACGACCTGATCCGGGTGCAGGGTTTCAGCGCGACGATGGCCGGTGCCGCCATGCTGCCGTTCGCCGTGATCATGGGTCTGTTCTCGGGCTTCGCCGGTAAGTTGGCCGACCGTTTCGGAGCGCGGCTGTCGCTGAGCATCGGTCCCATC
>JBBQTX010000307.1:0-2122 GCA_038234475.1 Caulobacterales bacterium
GGACCATCCCGGCCAACCGCGCCATCAGCTACGGCCCCGAGATCGCCTATGGCCTCTATGAGGTCACCGCCATGGAGACCGGGCTGGAGTTCGAGCCCTGGGCCAAGCCGGGCGACCGGTTGGTCCTCGCCGACAAACTGGCCGAGGACGTCTTCAAGGCCGCAAAGATCGCGACCTGGACCCGCGTTGATGGCGTGAACCCGTCGGGGCTCGAATGCGCTCACCCGCTGGCGGCCCTGTCGCCCGGCTATGGCTTCTCCGTGCCCCTGCTGGCCGGCGACCATGTCACCGACGACGCCGGCACGGGCTTTGTTCACACCGCCCCCGGCCACGGTGCCGACGATTTCGAGGTCTGGAAAGCCCACGGCCATCATGAAGTCCCGGATACGGTCGACGCCGACGGGGCCTACTATGATCACGTCCCCCTCTTCACCGGCCTCAAAGTGCTGGAGACCGAGGGCAAGAAGACCGGCAAATTCGGTCCCGCCAACGGCGCGGTCATGGAGAAACTGATCGAGGCCGGCAATCTGCTGGCGCGTGGTCGAATGGAGCATTCCTATCCGCACAGCTGGCGCTCCAAGGCCCCGATCATCTTCCGCAACACGCCGCAGTGGTTCATCCGCATGGACGCGCCGCTCAAGGACGACGGCACGCTGCGCGAGCGGGCGCTGGAGGCCATCGACAAGACCGACTTCCACCCCGAGGCCGGGCGCAACCGCATCCGCTCGATGGTCGAGAGCCGCCCCGACTGGCTGATCAGCCGACAACGCGCCTGGGGTACGCCCCTGGCCATGTTCGTCGATAAACAGACCGGCCAGCCGCTGCACGACCCCGCCGTCGACGCCCGCATCGTCGCTGCGGTGGCCGAGGGCGGTGCCGACGCCTGGTTCACCCGCCCCGACGCCGACTTCCTCGGTGCCCATGACCCCGCCCGCTACGAGAAGATCGAGGACATCCTCGACGTCTGGTTCGACAGCGGCTGCACCCACGCCTTCACGCTGGAGGCGCGCGACCCGGCCCACGGCTATAAGGGCGACCGCCCCTCGCACTGGCCGGCTGACCTGTATCTCGAAGGCTCGGACCAGCATCGCGGCTGGTTCCAGTCGAACCTGCTGGAAGGCTGCGGCACCCGCGGTCGCGCCCCCTATGACGCCGTCCTGACGCACGGCTTCACCCAGGACGAGAACGGGGAGAAGATGTCCAAGTCGCGGGGCAATACCACCGACCCCGCCGTCATCATCAAGGAGAGCGGGGCCGACATCCTGCGCCTCTGGGTCGCTCTGGTGGACTATGCCGAGGACCAGCGTATCGGCAAACAGATCCTCCAGACCACGGTCGACGCCTATCGCAAGCTGAGGAACACCGTCCGCTATCTGCTCGGCGCCCTGGTCGGGTTCGACGAGGAAGAACGCCTGCCGCTCGACCAGATGCCGCCGCTGGAGCGGTTCATCCTGCATCGCCTGTGGGAACTGGATCGCGACGTGCGCAAGGCCTACGCCGAATACCGCTTCCAGGACGTGGTGCGGCCGGTGCTGGAGTTCTGCTCCAATGACCTGTCGGCCCTGTATTTCGACATCCGCAAGGACAGCCTCTACTGCGACCGGCCCGACGCGATCCGGCGGCGAGCGGCGCGGACGGTGATGCACGAGGTCTTC
The DNA here is from genome assembly GCA_038234475.1 of Caulobacterales bacterium. Taxonomy (GTDB): domain Bacteria; phylum Pseudomonadota; class Alphaproteobacteria; order Caulobacterales; family Caulobacteraceae; genus Brevundimonas. The sequence continues at coordinate 1,656 of JBBQTX010000307.1, forward strand.
ATCCGCCTCACCGCCTGGCTCGCCCCGTTGACCCCCTTCACGATGGAAGAGGCCTGGGGCACGCGCTATCCTGACGCCGGCTCGAACTGCGCCCGGGTGATCCCGGAGACGCCGGGGGGGTGGCGGAACGACGCCGAGGCGGCGCGGTGGCGGAGCGTTAAAAATCTGCTGACCCACGTCACCACGGGAATCGAGGAGGCTCGGAACCAAAAACGGATCGGCGGGGCCATCGACTCGGCAGTCCACATCACAGCGCCGACGCCTTGGTTGGCGGCCTTCGAGATCGCAGGCGCTAGCCGCGACGAGTTTGCCGCCGAGATTTTCCGCAGTAGCTTGGCTTTCCTGACAGAGGCACCGCACGGGGATGTTCTGGATCAGAATCCGCCGACCTATCCCAACATCACGATCGAGTCCCTGACGACGCCCAAATGCGCCCGTTCATGGCGGCGCGTGCCCGACGTCGGCTC
>JBBQTX010000308.1:0-2122 GCA_038234475.1 Caulobacterales bacterium
CGTCGAACAGGGCGGCGCGGCGGGCCGTGTCGAGGTGGGCGGGGGCCTCGTCGAGCAGCAGGACCGGCGTCCCGGACAGCGGCTGCGCCGCTTCCGGGATGACAAGGGAACCGGTCAGCCGGGCGACCTGGGCGAGGATCAGGTTCAGCACCAGCGCCTTCTGCTCGCCGGACGAGCCTTCGGCGGCGGGCCGGTTCTTGGCGCGGTGCAGGGCGGTCAGCTCGGAGCGGTGCGGGCCATAGAGCGAGCGGCCGGCGGCGGCGTCGCGGGCACGGCTGCGGGCCATGCCGTCGCGGATCATGGCGGCGATGACGGTCTCGTCCGCGCCGTCGGCGGCCAGGGTCTCGGCCTCGCCGGTCAGGCCGAGATCGGCCTGGGGGAAGGGTCGGTCCGAGCGGGCGTCGATGGCGGCCTGCAGCGTGGTCAGGGCGGCCGCGCGGGCGGCGGCGGCGGCGGCACCGGTCTCGCCCAGCCGGATCTCCAACGCGTCGAGCCACAGGGGGTCGGCCGCTCGGCCCTCTGCCCCCTCGGTCAGCAACCGCAGCCGCTCGCGCAGGGCCTTCTCATAGGCGGCGACCGAGGCGGCGTGGGCGGGGTCGGCGGCGAACACCAGCCGGTCGAAGAAACGCAGCCGCGCGGCGCGGGCGTCGGAGAACAGCCGGTCCTGCTCGGGCGTGGCCCAGACGGGACGGAGGAAGTCGAGCAGCCGCCCCGGCTGGGCCGTCTCGCCGTCGATGCGGACGATGCGGCGCGCCGCACCCGGAGACTGGACGCCGGTACCGAGTTTGGTCTCGCCATTGCCGTCGGTCAGGACAGCGGCCACGGCCCAGGCGCGCCCGGTCGCCTCGCTCGGTTCGCGCCGGCCCATCTCGGGGGCTGTGGCCCCGCGCAGCCCCCTGCCGGGTGTGAACAGGCTGAGCGCCTCCAGCAGATTGGTCTTGCCTGCGCCGTTGGGGCCGTGGAGCACGACGGCCCCCGCGCCGATGGGCAGGGTCGCGCTCGCATAGGAGCGGAAATCGGTGAGGGTGAGGGACTGGATCAAAACTTTTTCCGCTCATCCCGGCGAAAGCCGGGACCCAGTCCTTTTGCGTGGACTCAGTCGGGCAGTCCAAACGTATCCATCAGATCGATCCAGCCGGGGTTGGATTTCTCGATCAGTTCCAGCTTCCAGACCCGTTTCCATTCCTTGATCTGGCGCTCCCGGACGAAGGCGGCGTGCCGAGTGTCGTGGCGCTCGAACCAGACCAGGACCGCCACGCCGTGGCGACTGGTGAACCCGCCGAACCGACCGCTCCGGTGCTCGTTGACCCGCTTCACCAGATCATCGGACGAGCCGGTGTAGAGCGTCCCGTTGCGACGGCTGGCGACGATGTAGGTGAAGAACGCCAACCGGGACCTCCCTACGCAACGAAAACACTGGGTCCCGGCTTTCGCCGGGATGAGCGGATATTTTTGCGCCCGCTAAACCCGCAGCGGCATCAGCACATACTGCACGCCCGGATCACCCGGATCGAGCACCAGCGTGGGCGAGGCCGGGTCGGCGAATTTGAAGTGGGCCGTCTCGCCGGTGATCTGGCCGGCGACGTCCAGCAGATAGCGGGCGTTGAAGCCGATCTCGAAGGGCTCTTCGGAATAGCCGATCTCGACCTCCTCGACCCCCTGCCCGGCTTCCATGTTGCGCACCGTCAGGGTCACGCGATCCAGCTCGAACGCCAGTTTCACGCTGCGGCTCTTCTCGGCCGAAATGGTGGCGACGCGGTCGACGGCCTGGGCGAACAGGGTGTTGTCGATGTCGGCCTGTTTGTCGTTCCCTTTGGGGATGACCCGCATATAGTCGGGGAAGGCGCCGTCGATGACCTTGGAGGTCAGGGAGGCTTGGCCGAATTCGAAGCGGATCTTCTGCGGGCTGACCATGACCTCGACCGGGCCGGAGCCGTCGTCGAGCAGGCGGCGGACCTGGTCGATGGTCTTGCGCGGCACGATGACGCCGGGACCGCCGGCGGCGCCCTCGGGTGCGGGCATCTCGGCGAGGGCGAGGCGGTGGCCGTCGGTGGCCACGGCGCGCAGCAGGCGCAGGCCCTGGCTTTCCGCGGCGTGCCAATAAATGCCGTTCAGGTAGTAG
>JBBQTX010000309.1:0-2091 GCA_038234475.1 Caulobacterales bacterium
TGCCACGCTAGCCCGTCTGCGCGCTGCCGCACCCGTTGCATCCCGGTCGCACCGGCCCTAGGTATCGCGCCTTGTTTTCAACAGGCGCCCCGATGTGGCGGCCTTTCCCCCGGGGACCGACGAAATGACACCTACCGCAGACGGCGGCCTCGTGGCGATGATCGTGCAGTTTCTGCCGTTCGTGGCGATCTTTGTGCTGTTCTATTTCCTGCTGATCCGTCCCCAGCAGAAGCGGGCCAAGGAGCATCAGGCGCTGATCGCGGCGGTCAAGCGGGGCGACGTGATCGTCCTGTCGTCGGGCCTGATCGGCAAGGTGACCCGCGTCGAGGACGCCGAGGTCAATGTCGAGATCGCCCCCAGCGTCAATGTGCGGGTGGTCAAGTCGATGATCGCCGAGGTCCGCAACCGCACCGCCATCGCCGCCAACGATTCCAAACCCGCCAAGGCGTGAGCTTCGGCTCGCTGAACCGGAACCGCCGTCAATGATTCAGCTGTCGCGCTGGAAGGTCACCCTCGTCGCCCTGTCGCTGGTCTTCGGCCTGCTGCTGGCGTTTCCGAACCTTCTGACGCCGGCCCAGCGCGCGTCACTGCCCGGCTGGTTGCCCAAGAACGCGCTGAACCTCGGCCTCGACCTGCAGGGCGGCTCCTATCTGCTGCTTGAGGTCGATGTGGCCGCCATGCGCGAGAAGCGGGTCGACAACCTGATCGAGGACGTCCGGGTGGCGTTGCGTGAGGCGGGCGTCGCCTCGAACCAGATCACCCGTGAGGCCGGCGGTGCGGTCGTGACCCTGGCCGATCCAACGCGCCAGGACGCCGCCTATGAGGCCCTTGCGGCCCTGATCGGGCCGGTCAATGCGGGCGGGAACGCCGAGCGCCAGGCCCAGCGGCTGGGGGATGGCCGCGTGCGGCTGGCCTTCACCCGGGCCACGATGGACAGTATGGGCGCGACGGCGGTCGACCAGTCCATCGAGGTTGTGCGCCGCCGGATCGACAGCCTCGGCACCCGCGAGCCCTCGATCACGCGTCAGGGCACGGAACGGATCGTGGTCCAGGCCCCCGGTGAAAGCGATCCCGCCGCCCTTGAGCGGGTCATCGGCCAGACCGCGCAGCTCACCTTCCAGATGGTCGATTTCGAGAATTCGGTCGCAGAGGCCGTGGCCGGCCGCGTCCCGCCGGATTCGCAGTTGCTGATGGGCGCGGACGGGCTGACCCCCTATCTGGTCAAGCGCCGCGTGCTGGTCTCGGGCGAGAACCTGACCCGGGCCGGGGTCGGCGCGGACCAGAGTGGACGTCCCGCCATCGATTTCCGCTTCGACGGCCAGGGTGCGCGCCGCTTCGGCGAAACGACGGCGGCGAACATCGGCAGGCCTTTCGCCATCATCCTCGACGGCAAGGTCATTTCGGCCCCAACCATTCAGGGTGCGATCACCGGCGGCACCGGTCAGATCACCGGCAGCTTCTCGATCGCCGAGGCCTCGGAACTGGTCAACCTGCTGAACGGCGGGGCCCTGCCGGCGCCGCTGACGGTGGAGGAACGTCGTACGGTGACCGCCGAATTGGGTGCCGACGCCGTGGCTGCGGGAGCCCTGTCGACCGCGATCGGCTTCGTCATCATCCTGGTGTTCATGATCCTGGCCTACGGCTTCCTGTTCGGTGGCGTCTCGGTCATCGGACTGGCGCTGAACGGGCTCCTGATCATCGCGGCCATGTCCCTGACCCAGGCGACGCTGACGCTTCCCGGTATCGCGGGGCTGATCCTGACCTTCGCCGTGGCGGTGGACGCCAATGTGCTGATCTATGAACGGATGCGCGACGAGGCGCGGGCCGGACGGTCGGTGATCGCCTCGATGGACGCGGGCTTCAACAAGGCGTGGGGGACCATTCTGGACGCCAACATCACGACCCTCGTAGCGGCTTTGATCATGTTCATCTTCGGCGCCGGACCGGTGCGGGGCTTCGCCTGGACCTTGACCATCGGGGTGTTCACCTCGGTGTTCTCCGCCGTGCTGGTGTCCCAGGTGCTGCTGGCCTATTGGCTGAAGACGGCCAGACCCAAAAAACTGCCGATCGCGGAGTGATGGCGATGAGCTG
>JBBQTX010000310.1:0-2083 GCA_038234475.1 Caulobacterales bacterium
CAACAACCTGAAGACGGTCACCGCAGAGGTCCCGGTCGGCCTGTTCACCTGTGTCACCGGGGTGTCAGGCGGCGGAAAGTCCACCTTCACCATCGAGACCCTGTACAAGGCCGCCGCGCGCCGGCTGCACAACGCCTCGGACGCCCCCGCGGCGTTTGACCGGATCGAGGGGCTGGAGCATTTCGACAAGGTCATCGACATCGACCAGTCACCCATCGGCCGGACGCCGCGGTCGAACCCGGCCACCTACACCGGTGCGTTCGGGCCGATCCGGGACTGGTACGCCGGCCTGCCGGAGTCCAAGGCGCGCGGCTATGGACCGGGGCGCTTCAGCTTTAACGTCAAGGGCGGCCGCTGCGAGGCCTGTCAGGGCGACGGCCTGATCAAGATCGAGATGCATTTCCTGCCCGACGTCTATGTCACCTGCGACGTCTGCAAGGGCAGACGCTACAACCGCGAGACCCTGGAGATCGTCTTCAAGGGCAAGAGCATCTCCGACGTTCTGGACATGACGGTCGAGGAGGCCGGTCAATTCTTCAAGGCCGTGCCGCCCATCCGCGACAAGATGCTGACCCTGTCACGCGTCGGGCTGGACTATGTGAAGGTCGGCCAGTCGGCGACCACCCTGTCCGGCGGCGAGGCCCAGCGGGTCAAGCTGTCGAAGGAACTGTCGAAACGCGCCACGGGCAAGACGCTGTACATCCTCGACGAACCGACCACGGGCCTGCATTTCGAAGACATCCGCAAACTGCTGGAAGTGCTGCAGGAGCTGGTCGACTCCGGGAATACGATCGTGGTGATCGAGCACAATCTGGATGTCATCAAGGTCGCCGACTACCTGCTGGATTTTGGTCCCGAGGGAGGCGACGGCGGCGGCGAGATTGTCGCCGTGGGAACACCGGAACAGGTCGCGGCCAACGATCAAAGCTGGACCGGTCGCTACCTCAAGGAGGTGCTGGACCGGCACGAAACGCGCCGGAAGTCGCGCGTCGCGACGCTGACGGCTGTCACCCCGAAGCCTGCCCGGGCAAAGGTGCGAGCCTGACCGGCTTTCCCTCTCCCGGAGCGAGACAAGATGAGCGGGCTCCCGTGTCAGGTCCGCCCGGACAGGGCGCGGCTCATTCGTGCGGCAGGCCCTTGAGATCGCGATAGGCGGCCGAGAACGGCGCGTAGAGCACCGCCAGCTGTAGGGCCGAGAACACCGCGTTCACCACGCCCCAAGCGACGATCCCCGTCCCCGCGGCCTGCAGGATCTGGGGAGTGGATTGGCCGTCGAAGGCCGCAAGCCGCTCCAGACCGCCGGTCGCCATGGTGACCGGCAGGGCGATGATGGTCCCCAGCAGGCTGACCATAATCGACATCACGACGGCGATCACAACCATGCCGAGGATCGGCAGGGTCTTGCCCCGGGTCAGGGCGAAGGAGGCGAACGGCGCGATCCGCTTTTCGGCCACGGTCAGAGGCAGGGCGAGGCTGAGCCGGATCGAGATCCAGCACAGGCCCACCACGGCAGCCAGGCCCAGCAGCAGTCCCACAATCAAGGCCAATCCCTGGTTGGACTGGGCCGCCACGCCGGCCGCCACGCCGACCACGGCAAACAGCACGACCGCCGCCGCGCCGGTCACGAACCACAGAATCAGGCTGACCGCCAGAACCCTCAGCTCGTCGCCGCCCAGCCGCATGTATCCGAAGCGCGTCTCGCCCGGCCTCAGGACGGCGCGGGCCACCGCCGTATTGAGCACGGCGCCCAGGATCAGTCCCAGCGGCAACGCCACACCCAGAAAGCCGACATAGGTCCGACCCAGCGCCTCAAGGTCCTGCTGGTTGGGCTGGCCCCCTTGCAGACTTTCGGTCGTGGCCATCAGCGAGGCCAGCGATCCGCCGAAGACGGCGAAGAAGACGGCAAAGAACAGGATATAGGCGACGGCCCAGAACACGACCGCGAACGGGTTACGGCGCACGATGCGAAAGCCCTCGAAGGCGGCTTCGGTCGCTGAAAAGGTCATCGAGTCACTCCCGGATAGTCACGCCCTGCTTACCGGATCATCAGGCGAAGAGTCTCCGGTCGATGTGGTTTCATCCG
>JBBQTX010000311.1:0-2076 GCA_038234475.1 Caulobacterales bacterium
AGACGCCCTCGGTGTCCCATGTCAGTGCCCGGCAGGAATACCGGAACCTGGTGGCGGCGCTCAACCTGCCGTTGCGCGGCAAGGTCGAGGAAGCGCTGCGACTGTCCGCCTAGAGCCCGGCGCCACGCTCCGCATTAAGCCTTAAGCAAAAATTCACCATCGGCGCCCTTGCCAGCATCGCGCAAAACCCGGAGACTCCAGGCCATTACCAGAGGGTGGGCCGATGGCGCGGCGCGGCGTTCATGTCATCGTGGTGGGCAACGAGAAGGGCGGGGCGGGCAAGTCGACCATCGCCGTCCATCTGACAACGTCGCTTCTGCACGGCGGCGCGAGCGTGGCGGTGATGGACCTGGACCTGCGCCAGTCGTCGATGGCCCGCTTCTTCACCAACCGCCGCGCCTGGCTGGCGTCGCAGGGCGCGGTGCTGCCCGAGCCGCTGGTCCGCCACGCGTCTGATGACGGCATCGCCCTGGCCAGGGCCGGCGAGGCCGAGCAGCTGGCGCGCTTCGAGGAGGCCTTCGCCCGCGCGCACCAGGACGCCGACTTCGTGATCATCGACACGCCCGGCGGCGATTCGCTGCTGTCGCGGATGGCCCACGCCCGCGCCGACCTGATCGTCACGCCGATGAACGACAGCTTCGTCGACTTCGACGTGCTCGGCCACGTCGACCCGGTGACTCTCGATCTGCTCAAGCCGAGCATCTATTCCGAGACCGTCTGGGAGGCCCGCAAGGACCGCGCCCTGACCGGCCAGCGCCAGGCGCTCGACTGGATCGTGCTGCGCAACCGCCTCGCCAGCGTCGAGGCCCGCAACCGCAACCGCGTCGACGTGCGCCTCACGGCGCTGGCCAAGCGGGTCGGCTTCCGCATCGGCGCCGGCCTGCGCGACCGGGTCATCTATCGCGAGCTGTTCCCGTTCGGCCTCACGGTCGCCGACCTGTCGGCCAGGGTGCGGCCGGTGCCGGTGTCGCTGGTGCATGTGTCGGCCCGCCAGGAGCTGCGCGCCCTGGTGCATTCGGTTGGACTTTCGCAGTTCTCGGGCGAAGAGTTGCTGGCCGCCGAATAGGGCGGGGAGTCCGGACCTTCATGATCTATCTGCTGCTTGGCATCGGCGCCTTCGCCCTGCTCGTCTGGGCGGGCCGGCGCGCCAGGCCTTATCTGGCGAAACCCGAATGGAAGATCGCTTCGGCGACCATGGCCGGCATCGCGCTGATCGGCGGCGGGCTGCTGGCGGTGACCGGCCGGATCGTTCCGGGCCTGGTGCTGGCCGGCGTCGGGCTGGCGCTGGTGATGACGGCCCGCCGTGGTGAATTGCCGACGCCCAGGCTCGACACGACCGATCTGGCCGAGGCCCGCGAAATTCTCGGCGTCGCCGCCAACGCCACCCGGGAAGAGATCCAGGCGGCCTACGCCCGGCTGATCCGCACCGTGCACCCCGACGCCGGCGGCACGAGCGGGCTGGCCGCGCGCATCAACGCGGCAAGGGACAGCCTGCTGAAGAAGTGAACGGGGACATGTACCGAAGGGACGTGTCCCCTAAACCCGTGGCCGCTCGATCGGGGGACACGTCCCTGCGGTACATGTCCCCAAGGGCGCCGGCTAAGGCGCCACCACCATGCAGGTCTGCTTCTTGGCCTTGAGAGCCTTGCAGGCGGAGCGGGCGGCGTCGGCGCTCATGCCTTCGAAACGCACCCGGAAATAGCCGCCGACCGCATTGCCGATGGCGGCCTCGCCGTCGTCGACGGCCGAGGCGAAGCGCCGCTGGATCAGGGCCAGCTGCTCGCGCGCCTGCGATTTGGACTTGAAGGCGCCGGCCTGGATGGCCCACGCGCCGCGCGACTTCTTCGGCGCGACCTTCTTCGGCGGCGTGGCCGCGCGCCGCGTCGGCGGGACCACGTCCATGCGGGGCTGGACCGTGTAGGACGTCGGCGAGGGCGGGCCGTCGGTCAGGACCACGCGCAGGCCCTCCTGTTCGGCGTCGCCCTGTTCGGCCGAAGGACGGTCGATCGCGCCGTCGGGCGCCGGCTCGAACATCGACTGGGCGACGGTGATGCTCTCGCCGAGGGAGCGGCGCTT
>JBBQTX010000312.1:0-2027 GCA_038234475.1 Caulobacterales bacterium
AGGCCTGATCGACAGGCACCATCGCCACGCAGACCGCGAGGTCACGATGCGAGATCGCGACGGCTTCGTGATCTACATCATTGAAAGGGCCTGGACCGCGAGGATCGCCAGCGCCGCGCGCTCACCCGTTTCGCAGGCTGCCTCCATGCCGTGCTCCTCACGTCGGACGTGCTCGCCCGCGAAATGGACCCGGCTGTGAGCCCGGCCCAGAATGGTTCCGACACCAGCCACCTCACCCGGCCCCGGCGCATGGCGGATACCGCCCGACAACGGCCCGGCCCAACTCCAGCTGAAGGCACCGCGCACCTTGCCGGCGGAAGACGGTCGAACGCGCGCCAGCTCGGATACCGCCAGCGCCACCCGGTCTTCGCCTCGCATCGCGTCCCAGGGAATCGCCCCGTCGCCATTGATCCAGCAGACCAGCCGCTCAACACCGGCCGCCGTCTCGACTGCGAAGACCCGTTCCAGGGGACCGTCGACATAGAGGGACGCAGGTAGACCGTCGCCCTCCCAGAAGGGTGCCTCGGGGACCAGGTGCACCTGGGTCACCCGGGCGTAGACGGCATTCGCGACGGCGCTTGCCTGGTCGGGCGGCAGGGGTGGATCGAAGGCGATGCCCGCCACCGCGCTCAGGGGCGCGGCCACGATCAAATGGTCCGCCGCGACGACCTCGGAAGACGCCAGTCTGATCTCTACGCCAAGCGTGGTCTGGGTCACGGCGACGACCGGGGTGTCGTAGCGCACCGGACTGAACAAGGCAGAGGCCATTGCGGCAGGCAGGACCGCACTGCCACCGACAATCTCTCCTGCCGTTTCCGGACCGGTCGATGGCGGGGCGTTCGGCGACCGGGCCGCCTCGCGGAACAGACCCAAAGCCGACGATGCGAACAAGGACGGCGCATTGGTCCAGCGGTCCATCAGCCGGATCGCCTCGGCCGAGACTCCCGCCTCCGCCAATAGCACCGCCGCCGGCCGGTCAAAGGCGGCGAGCGCCGGATCGTCGGCCTGATCCACAGTGCGGATCGGCGACAGCGGGCGCAGTAGTCGCGCCTCCAGCGCGGCCGGCACAATCTCGCGCTCGGCCCCGATCAAGCGGTTCGCCGGGCTGGACGCCCAGTCAGCCGCGCGGATAAGCCGGTCGTCGATGGCATAGCCGAAACCGCCAAACGTCCGCGTGATGGGTCGGATCTCGACGCCGAACCGCACCGCATGGGCGCGCAGGCGGCGATAGTGCGGTCCCACTTCGACCCCTCCGACATCGATAGTCAGGCCGCCGCCCGTCTCGGTGCGTAGCCGGCCGCCCGACCGCCCCTGCGCCTCCAGAACCTGAACCCGCGCGCCCGCGTCCTGAAGTGCGAGGGCCGCCGTCAGTCCGGCCAGACCGGCTCCCACGACAACGACGTCGGGACGGGCTCGCGCGCGCGTTCTGCCCGCCACTGCGAGCGCGCCCATCCCCGCCAAGACCGCGCGGCGGCGCATCAGCCACACTCCGGAACGATCAGCCCGCGCCAGCTCAGCATGTGTCGAGCCCTCTTGAAGGGGTATCTGATTGTTGCGGTGATGGATCGTTTTTTCACGTCAAACCTTCCTCGGAGAACGCGGCCAGCGGCAGGGGAGCAGCGGTATTGGCAATAATGGCCTGACGTCGCAGGAAGCGACGATAGCCGTCCTCGCCCATGCGCGACGGACCCAGCCCCGAGGCCTTGAACGCCTGTTTCGCGGCCTCGTAAAAGATTGAGGTCAGCGCCGCGTCGTTCAGGCTGATCGCCCCCGCCTCCAACCGACGACCGACGGCCTCCGCCGCCTCCAGCGTGGGACCGAAGACCGCGGCCGACAGGCCGTATTCTCCGTCGTTGGCGAGATCCACAGCATGATCGGGCGTGTCGAAAGCCATAACCGGCATGATGGGGCCGAAGGTTTCGTCCTGCATCAACGCCATGTCGGAGGTGACGTCACGGATGACCGTCGGGCTGAGCCAAAGGCCGCCGCCGTGGGTCTCGATCTGACCACCCGTCAGGACGAGGGCT
>JBBQTX010000313.1:0-2014 GCA_038234475.1 Caulobacterales bacterium
CGTAGGCCAGGCCCGCCAGGGTCATCGACCAGCCGCCGACCCTGAGCGCGGCCTGGGCCGCGGTCTCGGCCCGCGCGGAGCGTCGGGCGGCGCCGATCTGTTTGGGCATCAGATTGCCATAGAGGGCCAGGCCCAGGCCGATGACGACCTGGATCGCGCGCGCGGCGCTGTCCGCACCGATCCAGCCGGCGTTCGCGGCGAAGCGAAGCCCGGCGGCCGTCGCGAGGAAGACGAGGGCGAGCGCGACGCCCTGGCTGAGCGATTTGATCATGGCGTGTGTCCTTCTTCGGGCTCCGCACCGGGAGCCCGGGCGGCGGCGGTTGTGTCCGCGCCGATCCCGAAGGTCTGGGCGAAGCCCAAGAGGGCGTCCTCCAGCACCGACAGTTTCAGGCGGTAGGTGATGGTCGTGCCCTGCCGATGGGAGTCGATCAGATCGGCCTCGCGCAGGACGTTGAAATGGGCCGACATGGTCGGCCGCGAGACCGGGAAGCGGTCGCTCAGTTCGCCCGCCGTCATCGGACGGACACGCAACAGCTCCAGCACCTTGCGGCGGGTCGGGTCGGCCAGGGCCTTGAAGACGCGGTTCATGCGTCGTTGTTTAGCTAAACAACGAAACAAGAGTCAAGCGGTCTCTGTCGGCGGTCCTGAGACTCGCCCCTCAGCGGCCTGAGCGGTCGCGTCCCTTGTCCGGATCGCCGAGAACGGCGCGACCCAGCCGCTCAAGCGGGCCCTTCAAGGCGTCGGCGGCGTCGGCCACTCCCGCCTTCAGCTCGGCCTCCTGGTGGGCGGGCAGGGGCGCGACGGCGGCCTTGCGGCGCGGCGGGGCGGGCAGGTCGGACAGCGGCTTGACCGGCCCCTGCGCGATCCTGAGCTTGTCGACGCTGCCGGCGCCGAGGAAGAGATTGACCCGCTGCAGGATCTCCTCGGACTGGTGCTGGACCAGCAGGGCGGCGGCGCCGGCCACGCGCAGCTCCAGAGCGCCGCCGGCGCCGGCGCGGCCCCGGGTCAGCTTCTGCGGACGCGTCACCCGCGCCAGCCGGTCGCCGACGATCTCGCGCCAGCGCGCCTCGAGCGCTCCGGCGCCGCGGCCGAATTTGGCGTCCAGTTCCTTGATCAGCCCCTGCAGCGCCCGCCCGACCTTCGGCGCGGGCCGGGGGGCCGGACGCGTGCGTCGGCGCGACAGGATTTCGCGAACCTCGGCATCGGTGGGGAGCGTGCGGGCCATTTCCGGTTTATAGCGCGGTCGATGCCCGCCGTCCCCGATCCCGTGCCTGATATCCGCGCCGCTCTGCTGGACTGGTACGACGCGCACGGGCGGACGCTGGCCTGGCGGGCGATACCCGGATCGCCGACACCCGAGCCTTACCGGGTCTGGCTGTCCGAAGTGATGCTGCAACAGACCACGACCCCGCACGCCACGCCCTATTTCCTCGCCTTCACCGCCCGCTGGCCGACGGTGGGCGATCTGGCGGCAGCGGAGGATGCCGACGTCATGGCCGCATGGGCGGGGCTCGGCTACTACGCACGCGCCCGCAACCTGCTGGCCTGCGCCCGGGCCGTGGCGCGGGATCACGGCGGGGTATTCCCCGATACCGAGATTGGTCTGCTGGCCCTGCCGGGGGTCGGGGCCTATACCGCCGCCGCCGTCGCCGCCATCGCCTTCGACCGACCCGCCAACGTCGTCGATGGCAATGTCGAGCGGGTCATGGCGCGGCTGTTCGCCGTGGAGACGCCGTTGCCGGCGGCCCGGCCGGAACTCAAACGGTTGGCCGGGTCGCTGGTGGGCGACGAGCGCCCGGGAGACTGGCCCCAGGCCCTGATGGACCTCGGCGCAACGGTCTGCCGGTCGGGCAGGCCCCTGTGCGAGGCCTGCCCGTTGACCCGATGGTGCGCGGGCTTCCAGTCCGGCGCGCCGGAACGCTATCCGCTGAAGACGAAAAAGGCCGAGCGACCGCATCGAACCGGAACGGCCTGGATCCTGCGCGACGCAGCCGGGCGGGTGGCTCTGGTGCGA
>JBBQTX010000314.1:0-1993 GCA_038234475.1 Caulobacterales bacterium
GGTCAGCCGCCTCGGCAGACGCCGCAGGCGCGGCCAAAGCCGGCTCTCCGTGCCACGCCGCCAAAGGCCGTAGCTCAGCACCGTCAACATGATGGCGAAGGCTGACCAGTAGGCGCGGAACCAGGTCGCGCCGATCCAGAACCTGCCCTGGCCGTTCATGTCGGACAGCGGCACGCTGGGCGCGCCGCCATAGTTGTACAGATTGTGCTCAAACCCGAGGTTGGTGAAGGTGATCGTGGTGATCAGGTAGATCACCATCAGGCCCCAGCCGACGAACTTGTGCGGCGACAGCGTCTGCAGAAACACCGCCAGCACCGCCAGCAGGATCCAGTCGACCGCCTGGGGCAGGACGTACCAGACCAGCCAGGCGTCGAGCTGGACATGGGTGTAGCCCTTGATCAACTGGATGATCATCGCGGCCAGCACGCTGACAAGCAGCGTCGACAGCAGCACCAGCGAAATGGCCAGCGTCTTGGGGCCGACAAAAGCCCAGTCGGGGACCGGCGTGGAATCGACGATTTCGTGGGTCTTGCGCTCGCGCTCTCGCCAGACCAGTTCGCCGGCGTAATAGACGGCGATGATCATCGGGATCAGGCTGAACGACCCCATCAGCGGGGGAATGAGGGCCCGGGTGACCGGCCAGATCTGGCCGCCGTAACCGGTTTCGTCTGTGGTGAACCACAGGGCGCCGATCGAGTTGAACAGTCCCATGGCCAGCAACACGAGATAGGCAGGGCTGCCGAACACCTGGCCCATGTCGAGGCGCATGCGGGCCATGAGCTGAGCCCAGGCCGTGGCGGCATTGAAGGTCGCCCTGGGCAGAGCCCCGAGCGGCTGCGGCGGCGCCTCGGAGGCGGCAGGGTTGGTCAGGCGGTCCTTGCGCGCCGTCTTGCCCGACCGGGCGGCGGACTGGAACCGGAACAGGCCGCCGGCCAGGGCCAGAAAGCCCGCTGACAGCGCCAGGGCGAAGATCCGGTTGTACAGAAGCAGACCCGTGAAGGCCGGCGTCAGGGTGTTGCGCTCCGCGACGGTCCAGTACTTGGTCGCAAGGCTGAAGGCTCCGGTGCCGAAGGGCTCCCAGAAGGCGGCGGCCTTCTCGAATTCCGGCTTGTCCAGCGCGATCCCCGCGATGGTCCAGAGGATCAGCAGGGCGATGACGCCGACATAGGTCCACATCAGCGAGCGCGTGACCGTCGCCAGGGCGAAGAATATCGACGAGGTCAGCAGCAGCGCGGGCAGGGCAAGGACGAGGTAGGAGAACAGGAACGGCTCAAGGGTCAGCGGGCCCAGGGTTTCCTTGTCGACCCACGGCATGAACGCGCCGATCGCGATCGCCGCCGGCACCGCAAGGAACGACAGGCAGACAGCGGCGAAGGCGCCGGTGAACCGGCCGTACAGATAGTCAAACTTCCTGATCCGCGTGGAGCGCAGGATCGCCCCGAAACCGGTCTCATCGTCGCGCACGACGACGTTGGCCACGAAGGCCGTCGACACGAACATGTAGAAGATCGACAGGATGAGATGCATCGTGGCGATCATGAACGGGGCGTTCTTGTGAATGCCCCCGCCCCCGCCGCCGATACGGATCTGCTCGATCGTCACCGCGCCGAAGGTCAGAAGGAAGAAGATGCCGGCCGCAACCCAGAACACCGGGTTGCGCAGCTGGTAGCGGAATTCGAAGCCCGCGATTTTCCCGAACATCGCGCGGCCCTCAGGCGGCTTTGCGGTGGGTCGAGAGGGTGGAGAAGTAGACGTCCTCCAGATCCCCCTGCACCCGCGCGAAGCCATCGCCCGGATCGTTGTCCGACAGGATGTGGATGACCGTGCGGCCGGCGAACAGGCGGGTCGAGATCACACGGTAGCGGGCCTGGTGATCCTTCAGCTCGGCCTTGTCGATGACCTTCTTCCAGATGCGATCCTTGAGGCCGGCGACGAGGTCGCTGGGCGCCCCCTGGCCGACGATGCGGCCATCGCAGATGATCGCCATGGCCGG
>JBBQTX010000315.1:0-1968 GCA_038234475.1 Caulobacterales bacterium
GCGGTGCCGTTGGCGAGGAAGCGGGCGGCGCGGCGATCGACCAACGGGGCCCAGTCCTCGGAGGTCACGCCCAGCGACGGCGGGGCCCAGACCTGGGAGCGGAACCCGTACTGGATATGGTCGGGCGCGGCGACGACGCCCGAGCGCGCGTCCCGCAGCGAGGCTGAAACCTCGTCCGCACCCGTGCCGATGGAGGAGACGATTCCGAGGCCGGTGACGACGACACGCCGCATGGCAGTTTCCTTCTTCAATCCACAGTCGCCGCGTTCACCGCAGTCTTGGAGGCGATCAGCCGCCGACGGACCCGGCGGTGCCGCCGAACAGGCCGACGCGCATGTCTTTCGCGGTATAGATAGGCACGCCGTCGGCTTCCAGCACCCCGTCGGCGATGCCCATGACCAGACGTCGGTTGATCACGCGCTTCAGGTCGATCTTGTAAACCACCTTCTTGACGTCCGGCTGGACCTGTCCGGTGAATTTGACTTCGCCGACACCCAGGGCCCTGCCCTTGCCGCCTCCGCCGATCCAGCCGAGGTAGAAGCCGACCAGCTGCCACATGGCGTCCAGCCCAAGGCAGCCGGGCATGACCGGGTCGCCGATGAAATGGCACTGGAAGAACCAGAGTTCGGGATGGATATCCAGCTCGGCCTCGACATAGCCCTTGCCGTGCGCGCCGCCGTCGCCGTTGATCGCGACGATCCGGTCGAACATCAGCATGGGCGGGGCGGGCAGCTGGGCGTTCGACGACCCGAACAGCTCGCCCCGGCCGGACGCCAGCAGCGCCTCATAATCGAACGACGACGGATATTTCGGCTGGCTCAAGGACGCCCTCGCATTCTGGGGCCTGACGCGCGTCGCGCAGCTTGAGGCCCGGTGTCGCCGCCCGGTTACACGACGGGAACCGGAGGCTCAAACATTTTCAGGAACCGGACACACGAGGCATCAGGGGGCCAGACGCGCTCGCCCCGCCGCACCGGCCGAATCGCACAGTGCCCTCGCGTTGGCGCCGAACACGGACTGTTCGCGCACCCATCCGCTCAGGCGGCGGACCCGCACCTCGCACCAGCCGTCCCGGCAATCGTCGATGGACGCCACCGCGCGCGGCGACAGGCGGGCCAGCACCGTTGCCCCGTCCGACCGGCGCGCGCGGATCGGCAGCGCCTCGTTCGACGGATTGAAGACGCTGCGCCGGCTCGAAACCACGCTGCGATGGACCCAGGCGACAGCGCCCTCTGGATCGCAGATCTTGCGCCAGTCCGTCGTCTCGGCGACGACCTGCACCGGCAGGCCGGAGGCTCGGTATTCCCACAGGATGCGGTAATCGAGTCCCGGACCGGCCCGGGCGCGGACCTCGTCCGACTTCAGCGACAGCCAGCGCGGCACCGGCTGGCCACTCGGAGTCGGACGGCCGTCGGGCATGGTGTCGCCGGCCCCGGCCATGACGGCCGCGCCCGATACGGCCATGGCCACAGCCAGTCTTTGGAAGCGGGAGCGAGCTTTGCTAGACACTGTCTGCATCCATGAGATCGAAGGCTTCGAATGTCCGCGCCCAGGCTTAAGGTCGTGTTAACCAGACGCCTTCCGGACGCGGTCGAAACGCGAATGCGCGAACTGTTCGACGCCGAGCTGAACCTGACCGACCGGCCGATGGACCGCTCGGCCCTGGAGGCCGCGCTGCAGCGGGCCGACGTCCTGGTTCCGACCATCACCGACACGATCGACGCCGCTCTGCTGGCGACGGCGAGCGAGCAACTGAAGATGATCGCCAGTTTCGGGGCCGGCGTGGACCATATCGACATCGATGCCGCCGTGGCGCGCGGAATCATCATCACCAACACCCCCGGCGTCCTGACCGAGGACACCGCCGACCTTGCCATGGGCCTGATCCTCGCCGTCAGCCGGCGCATCGTCGAAGGTGCCCAGGTGGTCGCGGACGGCAGGTTTGAGGATTGGACCCCGACCTGGATG
>JBBQTX010000316.1:0-1945 GCA_038234475.1 Caulobacterales bacterium
TATCACGAGGGCGGCCATGCCATCGTCGCCATGAACGTCAAGATGGCCGATCCCGTCCACAAGGCGACCATCGTTCCGCGGGGACAGGCGCTGGGCATGGTGATGCAGCTGCCGGAAGGCGACCGCTATTCCATGAAATACCAGCAGATGATCGACCGGATCGCCATCATGGCCGGCGGCCGCGTGGCTGAGGAGCTCATCTTCGGCAAGGAGAATATCACCTCGGGGGCCTCGTCGGACATCCAGCAGGCGACCAAACTGGCCCGCCGGATGGTGACCCAGTGGGGCTTTTCCGACGTCCTGGGCACCGTGGCCTATGGCGAGAACGAACAGGAAGTCTTCCTCGGCCACTCGGTCGCGCGCAGCCAGAACGTCTCGGAAGAGACCGCGCGTCTCATCGACTCCGAGGTCAAGAAGCTGGTCACCTCGGGCTGGGACGAGGCGCGCAAGATCCTCACCGACAAGGCCGGTGACCTGGAGAAGCTGGCCCAGGCCCTGCTGGAGTATGAGACGATGTCGGGCGACGAGATCAAGGATCTGCTGGAGAGGGGCGCGGCCCCCAACCGCGACGAGAACAACTTCCCCAACGCCGGCCCCTCGGTCTCGGTGCCGGTGACGCCGGTGTCGGACGGCGTGACGGTCGTGGCTTCGGACCAGCATCCCACGGTTCATTGACCGTCAAACGGGTCAAGGTCGATCGTCAGAGAGTCCAGAACTGACCAAATGGTCTAGGGAGAGGGGCGCGCCGCAGGGTGCGCCCCTCATTGTTTCAGCAAGGACCTCAGCATGCGCCCCCGGGTCATGGGCATCGTCAACGTCACACCGGACAGCTTTTCCGACGGGGGCCTGCACGCCACCGCCGAGAGTGGTCTGGCCCAGGCGATGCGGCTGATCGGGGACGGTGCCGATATCCTCGATATCGGCGGCGAGAGCACCCGCCCGGGGGCCGCGCCGGTCGCGGCCGCCGAAGAGATCGCGCGGACGATCCCCGTCATCGCCGCCGTCCATGCCCGCTGGCATGGGCCGATCAGCATCGACACCATGAAGCCCCAGGTCGCGCGCGCGGCGGTCGCTGCGGGGGCAACGATCTGGAACGATGTGACGGCCCTGACCTTCAGGCCCGACGGGCCGGATGCCGCCGCTCAACTGGGTTGCGAGGTGGTTTTGATGCATATGCAGGGCGAGCCGCGCAGCATGCAGGTCGAGCCGCGCTATGATGATGTGCTGGCCGAGGTCAGCGCCTATCTGCTCGCGCGGGCGGAGGTGGCCATGGCGGCGGGCGTGGCCCGGCACCGGATCACGCTGGATCCCGGGATCGGCTTCGGCAAGACCATGGAGCACAATCTGGCGTTGATCGCCGGGCTTGGGCAGTTCGCCGCGCTCGGTTTCCCCGTGCTGCTGGGGGCCAGCCGCAAGCGGATGATCCGCAACATCGACCCCTCGGCCACGGAGGCGTCTGACCGGCTCGGCGGCTCGATCGCCCTGGCGCTGGAAGGGGCGCGTCGCGGCGCGGCGATCGTCCGCGTCCACGACGTGCGCGAGACGGTCCAGGCGCTCACGGTGCAGGCGGCGATAGAAGCGGCCGCGTGATCGTCTTGCTGATCAGCAAGAGGGCGAATACCACGGCCGACATGGTCAGACAGGCCACCAGGCCGTGGAGCGTCGCAGCCGGCAGGTCTGCCAGCAGCAGGGTGTCATTGCCGCCGGGCACGAGAGTGGCTCCAAACGCCATAACGGCCCCGCCGGCGACGGATCGGGGCACGGCGACGAAGCTGGGCGGCCTGTATCGAAACGTCTGCTTGCGGATCCCGGCCGTAACGGCCCCGGCGCACAACAGGGCGAACATCACCAGTCCCAGCGTGCCGGCCATCATCTCCCCGGACAGTCCGGCGGCCGTCATCAGACTGGTCGGATGGACCGGGGCGACGCCGCGCCGGACCGCGTC
>JBBQTX010000317.1:0-1945 GCA_038234475.1 Caulobacterales bacterium
TGAGGCGATTAGACTCTCTGGACTCTTTGGACCCGCTTTTTCACGCCGGAAACTTCAGACTCTCTGGACTCTTTGCACCCTGTTTTCCGACCTGACGTCCCCGGCCATTGCTGCGAGTGCGACGCTCGGCCAAGGTCGGAAGATGTCCGCGCCCACCACCTTTGTCTTTGACTTCGATTCGACGCTCGTCCGGATCGAGACCCTCGAGGCCTTGGCCGACGTCGCCTTGGACGGCGCGCCGCACGCCGTCGCGATCCGGGCCGAGATCGCCCGACTGACAGATCAGGCCATGGCGGGCGACCTGCCCTTCGGCGAGGCCCTGCGCCGCCGCCTCGATCTGCTGCCCCTGACCCGCGATCATGTCGCCGAACTCGCCGCTCGTATCCTTGACGAAGGCACGCCGTCGGTGCGCCGCAACCTGCGCTTCTTCCGCGACAACGCCGACCGTATCGTCATCCTGTCCGGTGGCTTCCGCGAGGTGATCGCCCCGCTGGCCGCCCATCTGCACATCCCTCCCGACCGGGTGCTGTGCAACGACCTGATCTATGACGCCGAAGGCCGTGTCACCGGCGTCGACGCGGCCAACCCCCTGGCCCACGCCGGCGGGAAACCCGTCGCCCTCAAGGCCCTCGCCCTGCACGGTCCTGTGGTCGTGATCGGTGATGGCTGGACCGACGCCGAGGTCAGACTGTCCGGGGCCGCCGACCGTTTCTACGCCTTCACCGAGATCGTTCGCCGGGACCGGGTCGTAGCCGCCGCCGACGCCGAGGCCCCGTCGATCGACGAATTCCTTCATGCCGAGGGCCTGACCGGTCGCTGGTCCTATCCCCGCGCCCGCATCCGCATCCTGCTGCTGGAGAACATCCATCCCGCCGCCATCGAACGCCTCGAGGACGCCGGCTACACGATCGAGACGCGGAAGGGCGCGCTGGACGAGGATTCCCTGATCGAAGCCGTCCGCGGCGTCCATGTGCTGGGGGTCCGCTCGAAGACGCAGGTCAGCGCCCGGGTGCTTGACGCCGCCGACCGACTGCTGGCCGTGGCCGCCTTCTGCATCGGCACCAACCAGATTGACCTCGAGGCCGCCGCGGACCACGGCGTGCCGGTGTTCAACGCCCCCTATTCCAACACCCGTTCGGTGGTCGAGCTGGCCGTCGGCGTCATGATCGCCCTGATGCGTGACGTGGTCGACAAGTCCGCCGCCATGCACCGGGGTGAATGGAACAAGTCCGCGACGGGTTCGCGCGAGTTGCGCGGCAAGACCCTGGGCATCGTCGGCTACGGGGCCATCGGCTCGCAGCTTTCGGTGTTGGCGGAAGGCCTCGGGATGCGGGTGGTCTTCCACGACCTGACCGAACGCCTCGCCCTGGGCAACGCCCGGCGAATGGCCTCGCTGGACTCACTGCTGGCCGAGAGCGACGTGGTCAGCCTGCACGTCGATGGTCGGGCGGAAAACACCGACATCATCGGCGCGGGCCAGCTGTCCCGCATGAAGCCGGGCGCCCTGCTGCTCAACCTGTCGCGCGGGCATGTGGTCGACGTCGGAGCCTTGGCCCAGGCGCTCGGCTCGGGCCGAATCGGCGGTGCGGCGGTCGACGTCTTCCCCGAAGAGCCGGCGACCAACGCCGAGCCGTTCGACAGCCCCCTGCGCGGTCTTTCCAACGTCATCCTGACCCCGCACATCGGGGGCTCGACAGAGGAGGCGCAGGAGGCCATCGGCGAATTCGCCGCCGAGCGGCTGCTGGCCTATCTGAACCGGGGTGACACCACCTTCTGCGTCAATCTGCCCAATGTGCAGCTGGCCGAGGTGTCCGGCGCCCACCGCATCCTGCACATCCACCGCAACCAGCCGGGCGTCCTCGCCGAGCTCAATCGGGCCATCGCGGCGGCCGGGCTGAACATCCTCGGCCAGCACCTGAAGACCGACGAGCGGACCGGCTACGTC
>JBBQTX010000318.1:0-1925 GCA_038234475.1 Caulobacterales bacterium
TGTCTGCCGACCTGAAAACCTCACGTCCGGGTCCAACCGTGATGCGAAATTGCAGGTGTCGGCGGCGGGCCGCGACAGCATTCTCTGGTTGGCGAAAGACGCCCCATACCCGCGCAATATCTGGCAGGGGTTCGATCCTGCGGCGATGGCGTCAATCGTTTCTCATCGCGGAGGAGCTCAAAGAGTTGCGGCGCTCTTTCGATATCTACAAAGAACGCCGATCCCAAGGAGCGCAATTTCTGCCATCGCTTCACAGCTCGACCCGCTCAAGCGCGTGCGGGCAAATGGAGGAGCTCGCGATATACTTCGCCCCGAAGGGATCGCAATTCTGTGGGGACAGAACGACCGGGCCCTCATCGGAGAGTTGGGTCTCGGACCGGTTCTCACCGATGAATTCATCAGCGTCAGACCGGGGTCCGAGGCCGAACTCGCCCTGCTTCGTCAGGCGCGCTATCTCGGCTAGCCCCCCTCAAACCACCTTGATCCCGATGCCGTCCTTGCCGCCGGGCTTGCTGACGGAGACGTCCAGCGTCTCGGTGCCGAATTTGAGGCCGCGGACGGCGCGTTCGGTCAGGGCTTTCAACTCGTCGGCGGCGCGCTCCGAGCGGATGTCGACGAACCAGCCAATGTGGCCGAGGTCGGGCCAGACGGCGCGGGCGACCCAGACGGCCTCGACCATCGGCGGTTTGAAGGCGTCGCGCAGGACGGCGCTGAGGTTGACCGGCTCGTTCTCGGGCTCGACCGCGTGCAGCTCGACCCGGCCGCTGACCGGGCGCAGCGGGCGGACGGGTTCGTGCTCCAGAATGGCCTTGATCTGGGGCGGGTGGAGGATCAGGCCGCGTCCCCCGGCGGGGTTGAGCAGCAGCACCGTGTCCTTGAGGATGTCCAGCAGCTTGCGGCCCTGCATGGCCAGGATGCGGGCGTCCTCGCCGAACAGGCCGGTGACGCGGCGCGGGTCGGTGAACAGGGCGACGGTGTTGGTGCCGTCGGGCAGGACCACGCCGCGCAGGACCAGCTGTTCGCCGGGGGCCAGGACCTTGGCGCCGTCGTCGCCCGGCGTGCCGCCGGGACCCTCGGGATCGGGGGCGGCATAGAGGTCGGCCTCGAGCATCAGCCGCTCGAACAGACCCATCCGCGCGGCGTCGGCGAGGCCCTCGTAGAGGGCCTCCTCCAGCGGGTTCATCGGATTGTCGGTGAAGGTCAGGGGGGTGGCGGTCATGGGACGGGCTCGGATTGAAACGCGGTGGGGGACAAGACAGGGACGGGCGGCCGGCGTCAACCGGCCGCCCCCTGTCGAAACCCCTGTTCGGACCCCGGCGGGTTAGCGCCCGCGCCGCTCGAACAGGCCGGCGACGGCCTTGAGGCGGACGGCGTCGGCGCCGCTGGTCCGGTCCGCAGCGGCGGTCAGCCGGCCGGCCAGTTCGGTCGCGCCGCGCCGGTCGACCCGGCCGCCGCGCCGCCACTGGGCGATGGCCGCGCGGGTGCGGGTCATAAGGGCCGCCGTCTCGTCGGTGGCCGTGGCGTCGAGGTCGGTCTCGAACGCGGCGACGGCCGCCGCGCTGATCGCGCCGCCGGACAGCGGGGCCACCTGGGCCAGGGTCATGTCCTCGAACTGCGACAGGGCGGGATGGGTCGACACGCCGGGGAGGTTCTTGTCGAGGATCGCGCGCGTCTGTGGATTGGCCACCAGGTCCTTGATCGGGCTGGCGATGGTCGGGCGGGCCGCGACCGGGGCGCGGGCGATCTGGTCCAGATAGGCGGCAGCGACGTCGGGGCCGTCGGGCCAGGCGATACGGGTCTGGGTCTGCGGATTGATCTCGGCGACCCTGACGCTTTCGGCCGCCGCGATCTCGGCCGCCGACAGATGGTCGCCGGGGACCAGTTTAAGCACGTCGAGGCCGCGGGCGATCTCGCTGGAATAGATG
>JBBQTX010000319.1:0-1905 GCA_038234475.1 Caulobacterales bacterium
CCTGCCGCCCGGGCAGGGCCAGGTCGCGCCCGGCAGCGCCGTCGCGGGCTCGGCCAGCCGCACGAGCTCGGCCGGCGTCTCGGCCCCGCCGTCCGCGCGGTCCACGGTCAGGGCGTCATCCCTTGCCCCGACGCCGCTGCCGGCCGGGCCCGACGTCCCGCTCGCGCGCCCGGTTGATGCGACGCACGGCTGGGCGGTCACTGGGAACCGCCTCTTCGTCACCGCCGACGGCGGCTCGACCTGGGGCGACGCGACGCCCCCGGGCGGGTTCGCCAGCGGCCTGCTCGGAGTCGCCCTCGCCGACGCCCAGCACGGATGGGTCGCGATCAACGGGGCGTTCACCTCGCCGAGTGACCCCGGGTACGGCCGGGTCGACGTCCGGCGGACCGCCGACGGCGGGCGCACCTGGTCGCAGTCCCGGCTGCCGCCCGCCCGCTTCCACCCCTTCGGCGAGAACATGGCGCAGGTCCAGTTCGACTTCCTCGACAGCAGCCACGGGTTCGCCTTCCTGAGCGGGAACGAGGCAAAAGGGCGCAACGACAGCGACCTGTTCTGGACGGCCGACGGCGGGGTGACGTGGTCGGCGGACCGGCCGACGGGCACAGGCAGCGTCGGCAACGAGGGCAGCGTCGCGTTCGCCACAGCGACCGACGGCGTGATCGTCAACGCGTTCCACGGCACGGGTGTCGTCGTGACGCGCGACGGCGGAGGGACATGGACGGATGCGGCCCTCGCGGTGCCGTCAGGCCCGGCGGCGGCGCCGCCCGTCATGGGCCAGCCGGCGTTCACCGGGGAACGCTCTGGGCTGCTGGTCGTGTACCTCAACCAGACCGATCCGGCCAGCGCCGCCTGGGTCTACGGCACCTCGGACGCGGGGGCCTCGTGGACGGCCCTGTCGCCGGTCCCGGACGGATTCTCGGAGGTCGCGTTCCTCGACCAGCAGCACTGGCTCGCTGCCAACGGGCCGGAGCTGGCCGAGACGACCGACGGGGGCAAGTCCTGGACGCGCACCCAGGCCACCGGGCTTCCCGGCGCCGCGTCGCTGTCCATGGCCGACGCGCAGCACGGCTGGGCGCTCGTTCCGATGACCGTGTGCATCGCCTTCAAGAGCGACTGCCAGAGCCGGACCGGCCTCTACTCGACGGCCGACGGCGGCCGTTCCTGGGGACAACTCGAGCCGCACTGAGTCTGCCGATCGCCAAGACGGTGACCTTGCGTGGCGCGGACCATCGAAGGGCGTGGCCCAAACGGCCAAGTAGAAATCGAGCCCCACCGCCCGCACGCTTGGTGGCATGACGACGCGCGGGTCTGATCCACACGGGATGATGCGGCTAGCCGTTCGAGCGATCATCTTTCGACTCGTCCCGTCCCTGGCCGGGCTGACCCCTCCGCCGCTGACCGGCCCGCTGCACCGCCGACCGGATCGGATGGCCCTCTCCAACCCGGAGCCCTGACCGCCCGTCACGTCACGCTGGACTGCTCCGTCACGGCGCGCTGGCCCGCTCCGTCAGCGCGAAGATTGAACCGGATCGACCCGGCGAGGCACTCATCGACATGGAGGCCGTCCTGGACCTGTCGCCGCCGACCCTCACCGAGCTCGTCGTCGCCGCCCGCCGCGGCGATCGCGACGCATTCCGCGCCCTCGTCGAACCGGACCTCGCGGCGGCCCTTGGCACCGCTCGGATCGTTACCCGGTCTGAGGCCGACGCCTCCGATGCTTTACAGGAGGCGATGCTCTCGGCGTGGCGTGGCCTCGACAGCCTTCGTGACCCGGAGGCCGTCCGGGCGTGGTTCCGACGGCACGTCGTTCGGGCCGCCCTGCGCGCGGCCCGCCGTCGCGGCCAGGTCGTCGAGCTCGATCTCGCCGCGGCCGCGCCCGATGGGGACCTCGACCGTGAACTCGAA
>JBBQTX010000320.1:0-1889 GCA_038234475.1 Caulobacterales bacterium
GGTTCTGCCCTTCGATGAGCTCGCGAGCACGCGCCGCCGAAGTCGCCGGGTCCAGGGCGGCAAGCGGGACCATCTCGGCCTGATCAATGAGTTCGTCGCGACGGTAGAGTTTGACGGTGACCAGATTGGTCATGGCCCAGAGTGGAAGCTCGCAGAATCTGCGGAACTGATCCGCGTCGTGACCGCGCAACAGGTGAGGTTCGATGGACTTGTTCGGTTCCTTCAACTCGATAAAGGCGCGCGCGGGCTGTCCCGGACCGACGAACGCTAGATCGGGCCGACCCACCCCGCCCAGCCGGTATTCGGGCAGAACCTGACAGGGGGCGACCGTCACATCCGGGAGAACCCGCTCAACAAGCGCTTGAAGCCGAGGGGCGACCAGGAGTTCCAGCGCTGTCCCGTCACCCGCAACGCCCGGGTTGGCGGCACGATCCGCCCGGATCGAAGCGGCCATGTCGATGAGTGCCTGAATGGTCATTGCTCTGCCTTTGGGCCCAACCATCGCCTCGTTCGCCTTAGCATTGCAACGTCGGTTCGAATCGTCGGAGATATCGGTGAGGCGACGGGCGGGCATCGCTGGGACACGACACGGTTCGCTTGGCCCCACCAGCCCGTTTCTTCCCCCTCGCGCGGCTTGCGAACCGGCACCTTACCCTTCACACCCCGTTAACCACGATCCTGCATCCCTGAGCCCCGGGACCGGGGACGTTCGCTTGCTCAGTTTAATCGCCGCCGTCGAAGCCATCGATCCGCTGGTCGTGACCGGCAAGGTCGCGGGCGTGAACGGGCTGCTGATCGAGTCCAAGGGCGGTCTCAGCCGCCTCGCCGTCGGGGCCCGGGCCGAGATCGAGCGTCGCCATCTGGCCCCCCTGCCGGCCGAGGTCGTCGGCTTCCGTGACGCCAAGGCCCTGCTGATGCCGTTCGGTCCGGTCGAGGGCGTGGCCCCGGGCGCCGACATCCGCATCGTCTCGTCCGCCGCCAGCGTGCGCCCGACCACCGCCTGGCTGGGCCGGATCATCGACGCTTTCGGCGTGCCGATCGACGGCAAGGGTCCGCTGCCGGTCGGCCCCGCCGCCTATCCCCTGCGCGCGCCCCCGCCCCCGGCCCATTCGCGCGGCCGGGTCGGCGAGCGGCTGGACCTCGGCGTCCGCGCCATGGATGTCTTCACCACCACCTGCCGGGGTCAGCGCCTCGGCATCTTCGCCGGGTCGGGCGTCGGCAAGTCGGTGCTGCTGTCGATGCTGGCGCGTCAGGCGACCTGCGACGTGGTCGTCGTCGGCCTGATCGGCGAACGTGGCCGGGAGGTGCGCGAATTCATCGAGGAGACCCTCGGCGAAGAGGGCCTGCGCCGGGCCATCGTCGTGGTCGCCACCTCGGACGAGCCGGCGCTGAAACGCCGTCAGGCCGCCTATAGGACCATGGCGATCGGCGAGTATCTGCGCGAGCAGGACCTCGAGGTCCTGTGCCTGATGGACTCCGTCACCCGTTTCGCCATGGCCCAGCGCGAGATCGGCCTGGCCGCCGGCGAGCCTCCGACCACCAAGGGCTATACCCCCACCGTCTTCACCGAACTGCCCAAACTGCTGGAGCGCGCCGGGCCCGGACCCGTCCGCCCCGACGGCACCACCGCCGGGCCGATCACCGCCATGTTCACCGTGCTGGTGGACGGCGGCGACCATGACGAACCGATCGCCGACGCCGTGCGAGGCATCCTCGACGGCCATATCGTCATGGACCGCAAGATCGCTGAACGCGGTCGCTTCCCGGCCATCGACGTGCTCAAATCCGTCAGCCGCACCCTGCCCGCCTGCCAGACCCTGCCCGAGCGCGAGCTGAACAAGCGCGCCCGCCAGTGCCTGAGCGCCTATGCCAACATGGAAGAGCTGATC
>JBBQTX010000321.1:0-1884 GCA_038234475.1 Caulobacterales bacterium
GGGCAGGTTCTGTGTCCGCAAGGCCCGCTCCAGCCCCTGCCAGCGCCGTTCGCTGAAGAAGAAGGACGGATCGACCTGTTCGAGTCCCACCGAGGCCGCGAAGGTGTCCGCGCCTTCGCCGATCAGCATGACGTGGGGTGATTGTTCCATCACGGCGCGGGCGGCGGCGATCGGGTGGCGGGTCGTGGTCAGGCCGGCAACAGCACCCGCCGTCAGGTCCGAACCGTTCATGACGGCCGCGTCCAGCTCGTTGCGGCCGGCCGCAGTGAAGACCGCGCCCCGACCTGCATTGAACAGGGGATCATCCTCCATCAGCTGGATCGCCGCCTGGACCGCGTCCATGGCGGCCCCGCCGCTGGCCAGCACCGCCTTGCCCGCCTCGAGCGCCCGGGTGAGGGCCGCGCGATAGGCTGCGTCCTGCTCAGCCGACAGGTCGGCGCGCTCGATCACCCCGGCTCCGCCGTGGATGGCGAAGGACCAGGTCGGTGCCTCCTGCGCCCCGGCGGGGCTGGCGAGGGCGAGACAGGCGAGCAGGGCGGCGACGGCGGGGTGTTTCATGCTGGGCTCCGGACGAGTGTCAGGGCACCACCGTGCACCGGGTCAAGGTGTGACGTCCAGACCCCGGCGACCGGACGAAAAACAGAGTCCGGATCGTCCGGATTGTCCGGCGAGGTGCGGTGCCGCCACGGCTAAAGAAGGCTGTATAATGCGCCGCGACGGCAGAATCGGTCGTAGGGCAGCCGGACCGGGTCAGGGCTCGCGCTTGTGGTGCGACCATTTCCAGACGCGATAAGCCACGATGGGGGCGAACCCGCCGATCAGGGCGCAGACCAGAACGACCCAGAACCCGCCGCCCAGACCGAATTCGCCCACCAGTCCGCCCACGGCCGCTGCCGCGAGCGGGCCGAGAAAGGGCAGCCAATGGGGCGGCGCGACCTTAATGGGCGTCGACCTTGATCACACCGCGGCGGATCTGGTCCAGCTCGATGGAATCGAACAGGGCCTGGAAGTTGCCATTGCCGAACCCCTCGTTGCCCTTGCGCTGGATGATCTCGAAGAAGATCGGACCGAAGGTGTCCTGGGTGAAGATCTGCAGCAGCAGGCCTTCCTCGTCTGAACCATCGATCAGGATGCGGTTCTTGCGCATCCGCTCCACGTCGTGGCCGTGGTTGGGCAGGCGTTTGTCGATCAGCTCGAAATAGGTCTCGACCGTATCCTGGAAGGCGACGCCGCGATCGCGCATCGCCTCGACGGTGGCGAAGATGTCGTCGGTGGCCAGGGCGATATGCTGGATGCCCTCGCCGTTGTAGCGGCGCAAGAACTCCTCGATCTGGGAGCTGTCATCCTGGCTCTCGTTGAGGGGAATGCGGATGGCGCGGTCGGGCGCGATCATGGCCTGGGAGAACAGGCCGGTTGCCTTGCCCTTGATATCGAAATATTTCTGCTCCTCGAAGGCGAAGACGTCGCCGTAAAAGCCCGACCAGGTCCGCATCTGGCCGCGTTTGACGTTGTGGGTCAGGTGATCGAGCATGTGCAGGCCGACGTTGTTCTTGCGCTCGGCTTCTTCCCAGCCCTCGATCTCGTCCCAGCCGTCATACAGCGAGCCGGCCTCGCCATAGGCGTCGATCAGATACAGCAGGGAGCCGCCGATGCCACGCAGCACGAGGGCACCCTCTCCAAGGGCACCGCCGTCATGCATTTCGGCCGAGTGGGCCCCACGGGCGATGGCGCTGTCAAAGGCTGCCCGGGCGTTGGCGACGCGGAAGGCCATGCCGTTGGCCGAAGGGCCGTGGTCGCGCGCGAACTCTCCGGCGTGGCCGGCCGGGGCTGCGTGGACCAGGAAGGTGATGTCGCCCTGCTTCATTCGGACAACTCCGTTCTTCG
>JBBQTX010000322.1:0-1810 GCA_038234475.1 Caulobacterales bacterium
TCCCCGCCGGGTCGGTGGTCATCAGGGCGTCGATGTTCGATTCGATCAGAGAGCGGGTGTAGAATTGCTGATCGCGCAGCTTCTGGTCTGACTTCTTCTGTTCTTCCTCGACCAGCTTGCGGGCTGTGTTGTCGGTGCCGATCAACAGATAGCCGATGATGATGTCCTGCGCGTCGCGCAGGGCCGTCACCGACACCACGGCCGGGAAACGCGTGCCGTCCTTGCGGATGTAGGTCAGCTCATAGATGTCCTCGATCCCGCGCGAGGCCTTGAACACCAGCGCCTCGAAGCCGGGGGTGATCGGGGTCTCCAGTTCCGCGCTCAGGGCCTGGGCCCGGGCGATCAGCTCCTGGGGATCGGAAATGTCCGCCGGTGTGATGGTGTTCATCACCTCGGCCGCCCTGTAGCCGAGCATGCGCTCGGCGCCGACGTTGAAGATCTGGATCACCCCCTTGGCGTCGGTGGCGATGCAGGAAAAGTAGGCGCTGTTGAAAATCGCGCCCTGCAGCGCGCCGGTCGTGACGATCGAATCCTCGGCGGAAGCGCGGGCAGGCTCCGTCGCCGGTGCTGATTGATGCGGCCGGACATCGCCCGGGTCGGAACTGGTGATCGGGTATCCTGACGCAGGCGCGCCCGGCCGGGCGCTGAAATCATAGGGGTGGCTAGTGCAACAGATCTCCCACGGAGCCCTCAAGCTGGGCCGACGTATAGGGCTTCTGGAGGAACAGTCCGCCGGCGACGAACTGGTCCTGCATTTCGGGAGAAAGCGGACTGCCGGACGTGTAGAGCACGCGCAGGCCCGGGCGAAGAACGACGGCCTGGTTGGCCACGTCGAAACCGCCCAGCGCCAGCGCGTTCAGGCGGATGTCGACAAACAGGCCGTCAATGGCTCCGGTCGCCTCGAGATGGGCCAGCGCCTCGCCGAGATCGGCGGCCAGCAGCACCTCGTGGCCGAGATCCTCCAGCGCCCACTCGGCGTTTTTGAGAATGAAGACCTCGTCCTCGACAATGAGAATTCTGGCCATCACCAGGTAACCTGGATGTAAGTCGCCAAAGACATCGCCCCCCGAACGATCCAGCCTGAGATCACAGGGCCGGTCGTCGTAAACGCCTCCGGCGGCGGCGGGTTCCACCGGTCCATCATAATTTCTGGACCGGAATGCTCCCGCGCTCAGACCGGAACCAGCTCGTCGGCCACGAACCCTTTCCAGGCGCTCATATAGGTCACGAACCTGTCGCTGAGCCCTTCGGCCTGGAGGTGCTCGCGGGTCACCGGCAGGGCGATCGGCTTGAACGTCGGGCCGGCGGCGGCCTTCAACGGCCAGTCGTGATGCAGAATCGCGCCGCGGCCGATCAGGACGAAGTCGCAGCCCTGCTCCAGGCACCAGCGCGCGTCCGCGGCGGCCATCACCTTGCCGGCGACGCCCAGGCGCACGCCGCCCCGGTCGAGGCTGGTGAACACCCCGATCAGGCTCTGGCCGGCGAAGGCCTCGTCCATCGGCGCCTTGCGCACGTCCCACAGGGACATGTCGAGATAATCGATGGCGCCGGCCGTCATCAGTTGCTGGGCCAGGTCGCGGGTTTCGCCCAGATCGATGCCGAACCGTTCCGGCGACAGGCGCAGGCCGATCTGGAAGTCCGGGCCGCAACGCTCGCGGATGCCTGCCAGGACCGCCTTGACCAGCCGCATGCGGTTTTCCGGCGAGCCGCCCCACTGGTCGGTGCGCTGGTTGACCTCGGGGCTGAGGAACTGGCTCAGCACATAGCCGTGGGCGCCGTGCACCTCGACGCCGTCGAAGCCGGCGGTCTG
>JBBQTX010000323.1:0-1787 GCA_038234475.1 Caulobacterales bacterium
AGGTCGAAGCCGCGGTGGCTGCAGAAGCGCGCATCCTCGGACGCGATGGCCGAGGCGACGAGATGGGGCGAGATGTCCTTCAGCGGGGTCCAGCGATAGTCGGGACCCTGTCCGGCCAGGAAGTCGCGCGCCATCAGCAGGGTCACGGGCACCGGAGCGAACGCATGGATCAGCACGCCGCCGAACGGCAGCAGGGCCAGCACCAGCAGCGCGGTCAGGGCCGGTCGGGCCTTCCTGCGACGCGGTTCGTTCGGGGCGGGATCAGGGCTCATGTCGGCAGGTTCACGTCCCACAGGAAGACCACCAGAGAGGCTCCGGCCGCGACGACCGTCACGATGGTCACGGCCAGACACCCGAATACGGTGCGCGGCGACCCCTCGCGCCGATGTCGACCCCGCATCCCGAACCCCCGTTCCGGCAGACGATAGGCGGGGCGGGTCGGGGCTGTCGAGAGGGCGGGGCCGTCTGCTCCCTGTCGCCGCCTGGCGATGGGGGGAGACCCCTCAGGCGACCTCGGCCACGCCCGCCTTGCCTTCGTCGTCGGCCCAGGCGACGCGCCGGGCGTCGGGGCTGAGGGCGAGGGCGACGATGGCCGGGCCCTTTTCGGCCTTGAGGAAGTCCAGGCCCTGACCCGCCGGATCGGCGACCCAGACCCGGCCGTCGGCGAGCCCGGCGGCGAGAACGCCGTGCTGTGGCGATGCGGCGACCCGGGCGACCAGGGTGGTGTCGTCAAACCCGATCTCGGAGGCCTCGCGGCCCATGGGACCGTTCGATCCGGTGAAGGACCAGAGCACGACCCCCTGCGCGCCCGAGGTGGCGAGCAGCGTCCCCTTCGACAGGAAGGCCATGGAGCGGACCCGGGACGGATAGCCGCCCATGCGCATATTTTTGGCGTCCTTCAGCCGCCAGCCGTGCAATTGGGCGTCCTGCATGGCGGTGACCACGAAGGCCCCGTCGGGCGCGAAGACGATCCCGGTATGCGAACCGGCCCAGACCAGTTTCGTCGGCTTCTGGTCGGCGATCCGGGCCAGCCAAAGACAGGCACCGCCATAGGTCGAGGTGGCGATGCGCCGGCCCTTGGGATCGAAGGCGATGCCGGAGACGGTCCGCTCATGCTGGAAGTCGCGGCGGAAGGCGGCGTCGGTCGCGTCGATGACCGACAGGGTCTTTCCGGCCGAGAAGGCGATCAGGCTGGTTTCCGGCGCGGCGTCGATGGCGTCGATCCACAGACCTTTCACGGTCGCCAGCACACCCGCCTCGCCTTTACGGGCCCAGATCACCCGGCCGTCGTCGCCGCCGGTGACGAGGCCGTCGCCGGAGGGGTGGACCACGGCGCACAGGATGGCACCCTCATGAACCGCGTCGAAGGTCTGGTCCTCGAACCGCACCGAACCGTCGCCGAGGGCGAAGACCGCGCCGGACGCCTCGAAATGGGCCGAGGTGACCTGGGCGTCGAAGGCGAAGGTGGTCACGCGGGCGGGCCCTCGCCGAAGGCCGGTCCGGCCCGGGAAGGCTCGCAGCGGATGAGGCGGCTGTCGGCAACGGCGGCCTGACGATGGATCACGGCAGCCTGGTATTCCGGGTCGCGCAGCATCTGACCGAAAGCCTCGGCTGTCGGATACCAGGCGATAAACGCCAGGTCCCAGACCTCGTCCGAAGGACCGATGAGGGTCATCTCCGGACGCCCCAGCCACAGCTGTTTGCCGCCGACGCGCTCGAACGGGCCAGCCGCCGCCTTGCCGTAGGTTGAATAGGCCTCGGCCCCGGTCAGACCCGCGCCGTGTTGC
>JBBQTX010000324.1:0-1757 GCA_038234475.1 Caulobacterales bacterium
GACTGGAAACAGGTCATGTGGGCCATCTCCACAAAGATGGACCCGGCCCGCGACATCACCCTGATCGAGAACACCCCGATCGACTATCTCGACTTCGCCAGCCCCGAAAGCGGTCTCGGCTCCAAGATCGGCCTCGATGCCACCGACAAATGGCCACCGGAGACCAAGCGCGAATGGGGCGAGGAAATCCGAATGGACGCCGAGGTCGTCGACCGCGTGTCGGCGATGTGGGGGCGGCTGGGATTGCCGGGTGACGGAACGCCGATTTGGAGTTAGTCTGCCCCGAAAGCAGGGGGGCGATGATGACAAGGATTGTCGAGGCGGCGCTGGCCGCCGTGCTGGCGGTCGGCGTCAGCCCGGCATGGTCCCAGACGGCCCAGGAAATCAGCTATGTCGCGAATGGCGTCAACGCTAAGCTGACCTGCTCCGGAGTGTTCGTCTCGGGCCGGACCCCCGACGCGGCGGCAATGGACGCCGCAACCCTACTCGGCCCGTTGGGGGTCGGCATCGAGCATGCGCTGGACCCGGAAGCTCAGTCCGCGTCCGCGCATGGCGGCGGGGTGACTCGCACCGCCTTTTACCGGCCCGGACTGGGCTGCACACTGTCGGCAGATGGCGCGCCGCCCGCACTCCAGTCCGACCCGCGGTCTCCGGGTGAAGCCGCACCGGCCTGGAGCGACGCCGGGCCAGGCCGCGACGTCGACGCCGACGCGATACGGGCCGCGCTCGACGCCGCCTTTCCGGCCGGTGCCGACATCGACACCCGCGCCTTCGTCGTCGTGCACGACGGACGGATCGTGGCCGAGCGCTATGCACCTGGCTTCGAACCGGACACGCCCCTGCTCGGCTGGTCGATGGCCAAGAGCGTCACTGCGACCCTGATTGGCTTGCTCATCGACGACGGGCGGTTGAGCCTGTCGGACCCGATCGCGATGCCCGGTTGGAACGAAGATAATCCCCGGCGCGCGATCACGCTCGAGCAGTTGTTGCAGATGTCGAGCGGGCTAACCTTCACCGAGGATTACTCCGGAACGGACGACGGCAGCCTGATGCTGTTCAC
This sequence comes from Caulobacterales bacterium, assembly GCA_038234475.1. Taxonomy (GTDB): domain Bacteria; phylum Pseudomonadota; class Alphaproteobacteria; order Caulobacterales; family Caulobacteraceae; genus Brevundimonas. The sequence goes on from JBBQTX010000324.1 coordinate 1,061, forward strand.
GCGGCCGGACATGGCGGCCTATGCGGCGTCGAAGCCGCTGGAACACGCGCCGGGCGAGGTCTGGTCCTATTCCTCCGGCACGACGCTGATGCTGTCTCGTCTCCTGATCCAGACCCTGGGAAGCCCGGAGGCGGTTCAGGCCTATGCGCGCGAACGTCTGTTCATCCCTGCGGGCATGCCCGGTGCGGTCATGGAGCAAGATATGGCGGGCACGCCGGTGGGTAGCTCCTACATCTACGCGACCGCACGCGAATGGGCGCGTTTCGGCCTGCTGTATCTCAACGGCGGCGAGATCGACGGCCGTCGAATTCTGTCGGCAGCATGGACCGGCTACGCCCGCCGGCCAGCCCCCGCCGCCAGACAGGCGAACTACGGCGCCCAGTTCTGGCTGAACGGCTTTCGCGACACCGACCGGACGACGCACGTCCTCCCTGATCTGCCGACCGACGCATTCTCGGCCAGCGGGCATAACGGACAGACGGTCCTGATCATCCCGTCGCTCGACGTCGTCGTGGTCCGTCTCGGCTGGACGACAGGCAATGCGCGATATCGCATCAATACGGTGGTGCCGCCCGTTCTCGAGGCGCTTGGCCTGCTGCCGGCGGTTCCGACGACGCCCTGATCGCTGCAGCCGGCCAGTCGTTGATCGGAAAAAGCCCGCTGAGGCAGGAGGTCACGCAATCGCCTGGCGGCGGCT
>JBBQTX010000325.1:0-1747 GCA_038234475.1 Caulobacterales bacterium
TCGTGGCGCCGGCCATGCCGCCGATGGCCGCGATCCGTCCGCAGCTGATCAAGACGATCATGCTCAAGCGCGAGGCCGACGCGATGAAGGCCCGCGCGGACACCCTCGCCGCCCGCATCCGCAAGGGTGAGTCGATCGAGACGGTGGCGGCCTCGGTCGGCGCCCGGATCGTGCGGCTCAACGGCCTCAGCCGCGCCACCCTGCAGGCCCACCAGGCCCTCGGCCGGGAACTGCTCGGCGGCGCGCTCGGCGCGAAAAAGGGCGAGCCCTTCACCGCCGCCTCGGCCGACTTCAGCGTTGCCGTCGCCGTGGTCACCGCCGTTCGCGCCGGCGACCCGCAACAGGTCGCGCAGGCGACCGAACAGGCCCGTCAGCAGTTCACCCAGGAACTGTTCGGCGATATCGGCGAGTCGGCCCGCGGCTACGCCCGCAAGAAGCTGAAGACCAAGACCGACCTGACCCGCGCCCGTATCGCCATCGGCATCGACCCGACCGACGCGGTCCAGGGCGCGGGCGCCCCCGCGGGCAAGGGCCAGTGACGACCGAGCCGTCCTTCGACAGCTTCAGGGCGGCTTGGGAGGCGGGACGGCCCCAGGTCGTCTTTCGCCGGCTGATCGACGATCTGGAGACGCCGGTCTCGGCCTATCTGAAGATCGCGCGGGAGCGGCCCTATGCCTTCCTGTTCGAGTCGGTCGAGGGCGGGGCCTGGCGCGGGCGCTACTCCATCGTGGCGATGAAGCCGGACCTGGTCTGGCGCTGTCGCGGCGACGCGGCGGAGGTCGCCGAAGGCGAGGCCATCCCGGCTGACCGCTTCACCCCGCAATCCGGCGGGGCGCTGGACAGCCTGCGCGACCTGGTCGCCCGTTCGCGCATCGATCTGCCCGCCGGCCTGCCGCCGCCCGCCGCCGGCATCTATGGCGCGATCGGCTACGACATGGTCCGGCTGGTCGAGAAACTGCCCAACATCAACGCCGACGAACTGGGGCTGCCCGACGCGGTGATGATCCGCCCGTCGATCGTGGCGGTGTTCGACGCCATCGCCCAGGAGATCGTGCTGGTCACCCCGGCGCGGCCCGCCACGGGCGTCAGCGCCGACACCGCCTGGGCCGAGGCCAATGCCCGCCTTGACGCCGTCATGGCCGACCTGCGCTTGCCTCTGCCCGCGCCCGCCACGGACGGCGCGCCCAGCCCCGACATCTTCGAGACCAGGGTCAGCCGGTCCGGCTACGCCGCCATCATCGAGAAGGCCAAGGCCTATATCCGCGCCGGCGACATCTTCCAGGTGGTGCCCAGCCACCGCTTCCGCGCGCCGTTCACCCGCGCGCCGTTCGCCCTGTACCGCTCCCTGCGGCGGACCAATCCCTCGCCGTTCCTGTTCTATCTGAACTTCGGGCCGTTCCAGCTGGTCGGCTCCAGCCCCGAGATCCTCGTGCGGCTGCGCGACGGCAAGGTGACCATTCGGCCGATCGCCGGCACCCGTCCGCGCGGCGCGACGCCGCAGGAGGACCTGGCGCTGGAGCAGGAGCTGCTGGCCGATCCCAAGGAGCGGTCGGAGCACCTGATGCTGCTGGATCTCGGCCGCAACGACGTGGGCCGCGTGGCGCGCCTGCGCGAGCCCGGCCGCAACGAACCGGCGACGGCCCGGCGCGGACCGGCCGTGCGGGTCACCGAGAGCTTCATTATCGAGCGCTACAGTCACGTCATGCACATCGTCTCCAACGTCGAGGGCGACGCGCCCGAGGGGCTG
>JBBQTX010000326.1:0-1706 GCA_038234475.1 Caulobacterales bacterium
AGCGTCGGGAAACAAGTCCGGCAGCCGGCCGTAGAAATTGGTCAGAAGGGCGTCGTTTAAAACGACCACCCGGCCGCAGCGATCAGCCGGCGAAATGAGACGTCGCCCGGCCGCATCAGACCAATGCAGCTGCCAAATGCCAGCAGGCCCAACGTCACGCCCGCGATCCCGATCATTCCGTCCATGAGCTGGCCCACAGAAGCAGGGTCGCGCCCGCGACGCGTACGATGACATCGAGTTCCTGCGGAGACATGCCGCAGAGCTACCGCTTCGGCCGGTCGTCGGATAGGTGGGGTGCGAGCCGGGGACTGGCCCGCGCCTTGCCGGATGCCGAACGCGACTGATGCGCCGCCTGATCGACTTCATCCTGAACATGGAGGCCCGACGCTGGCGCACGGCGCTGGCGGCGGCGCTGCTGCTGGGTGCCACGTTCGGGCTGCTGGCGCTGGGCAAGAGTCAGCTGGGTCTGGCGGCCGAGGAGAACCTGGAGGGCTGGCTTCAGGGCTATCGGGGCAGCCCGTGGGCCTTCGCGGCCACGGTCATCCTGTTCGTAGCGGCCGCCTTCCTCGGGGCCCCGCAGTTCATCCTGATCGCCGCCTGTGTGGTCGCCTTCGGGCCGTCGCTGGGGTTCGTCTACAGCTGGGCGGCGACGGTGGTCTCGGCGGGCGTGACCTACTGGATGGGCCGGGGTCCCTCGGCACGCTTGCTGGACCGGTTCGGAGGGGCGACGCTGGACCGGTTGAAACGGTTCGTGGGCCGCAACGCCTTTTACGCCAGTTTCATCATCCGCAGTATGCCCTCGGCACCCTTCATCGTCGTCAACATGGCCTTTGGAGCGACCCGAGCGTCGTTCCCCGCCTTTCTGGCCGGTTGCGCGCTCGGGGTGCTGCCCAAGACGGCCCTCGTGGCCTTCTTCGGCGGCGCGGTCGTGGCGGCGGTCAGCGGCGACGGGGTCTGGACCTCGCTGATCCTCGCGGCGGTCGCTTCGGTCTGGATGGTGCTTATGCTCGGTGTCCGGGAAATCGTGAAACGGCGGGAAAACAGGAACGTATAATCGAAACCCATGTTGTTACCGATATCAACAAGGCTTATCCGACCTGAACCGACATCGGGAGATCCATCATGCTGAAGCTCTACTATTCCCCCGGAGCCTGCGCCCTGGCCTCGCATATTGCGCTGGAAGAGGCGGGCGCGGAGTATGAAATACAGGCCGTGAATCTGCGCGTCGGCGAGCAGAAGACGCCGGAATACCTTGCCATCAATCCGGCGGGCTCAACCCCGGCGTTGATGACGGACCGCGGGCCGTTGACCCAGAACCTGGTGATTATGGGCTATGTTGCCCAGACCTATCCCGATGCCAGACTGGCCGCCACCGACGACAGCTTTGAGTTCGGGCGGATGCAGGCCTTCAATGGCTATCTTGCTTCGTCCGTGCACCCGGCGATGGGGGCCCTGCTGTTCGCCGGGCTGGAAGGCGAGGCGAAAGAAACAGCGCTGAAGACCACGGTCGGCAAGCTCGACCTGCTCGAGACCCGACTGTTGCAGGGCCCCTGGGCCATGGGCGAATCCTACACGGTGGCGGACGGGTATCTGTGCGTGTTCACCCGTTGGGCGCGTCAGGCACACGTTCTGGAACCCAGCCGGTTTCCGCGCCTGAACGATCATCTCGACCGTGTTCAGGCAAGACCCGCAGTGCAGCGGGTGTT
>JBBQTX010000327.1:0-1687 GCA_038234475.1 Caulobacterales bacterium
CGCCATGACCCTCGAGGATTTCGATCGCCTGCAGTCCCTGATGGCCTCGCGCGCCGGCCTCAGGTTGACGCGCGACCGGATGAAGCTGGCCGAGCACCGGCTGGGGCCGGTGGCACGGCGCGAGGGGTTCGAGACCGTCGACGCCATGCTGGCCGCCCTGTGGGCCAAGCCGGTCGCCTCGCTGGGCTGGGCGGTGATTGAGGCCCTGCTGAACCCCGAGACCTGGTTTCGCCGCGACCGCGCCAGTTTCGATACCTTCGCCAGGGAACTGCTGCCCGCCCTGTCGCGCGCCCGAGGCGGAGAGCCGGTCAAGGTCTGGTCGGCCGGCTGTTCGACCGGTCAGGAGGCGTGGTCGCTGGCCATGGCGGCGCGCGAGGCCGGTGTGGCCGTCGACATCGTCGCCACCGACCTGTCGCAGCGCGCGCTGGAGAAGGCCCGCGCGGGCGCCTACACCGGCTTCGAGATCCAGCGCGGGCTCCGGGCCGCGACGATGTTGCGCTGGTTCGACCAGGTCGAGGACGCCTGGATCGCCCGCGCCGAACTGCGGGCCATGGTCCATTTCGCCCGCGCCAATCTGATCGACGCCCCGACCGACGACCACCGCTTCGACGTCATCTTCTGCCGCCATGTGCTGGACGACGCCGACCCGGCGCGGCGCAGCGAGATGTTCGACAATCTGGAACGCCGCCTGGTCGACGACGGCTGCCTGTTCCTGGGCCCCGCCGAACGCCCCGAGGGCGACAGCATTGCCTTCCGCGCCGTCGCCGGCCGCGGCGGCCTGTTCGTCAAATCCCCGGCGGCCTTGAGCCGCGCGGCGTAGGCTTTGACCTTGCAGGGCGGGTGCGACCGCTTTCGACCCTTGGCGAAACGGCAACTCTGTGACTCCGCCCACCACTGGAACTGCGTCTTCCTCTTGAGAGGGCTTCGCGCCGGCACCGGGATCGCCTAGCCTCTCGCTTCATCGGGGAGGATGCATCATGCGGCTGCTGTGGCTTTTCGGATCGCTGGCGTTGGCGCTGGCGATCGCCGTCCTGACCCTGCAGAGCCCCGCGCCGCTGCCTGCGGACGCGCCGGCCACGACCTTTTCGGCCAGCCGGGCCATGGTCGATGTCCGCGAGATCGCGCAGCGGCCCCATCCGGTCGGGTCCGCCGATCACGCCCGGGTCCAGGCCTATCTGCTGGAACGGATGACCGCGCTCGGCCTGCAGACCTCGACCCAGACCGGGCCCATGTCGCCCCGCGCGATCCGCTCTCTGCGGAGTATGGGCGGCGATCCCGAGGCCGCCGGTTTCAGCGCCGTCAATCTGATCGGCGTCCTGCCCGGTCGCGACCCCCGCCTGCCCGCCGTGGCCCTGATGGCCCACTATGACACCGTGCCCATGTCGCCGGGCGCGGCCGATGACTCGACCGGCGTGGCGGCGGTGCTGGAGGCGGTGCGGGCCATCCGCGCGCGCGGGTCGACCGACCGCACCCTGGTCGTTCTGCTGACGGATTCCGAAGAACTGGACCTGGACGGCGCCCGCGCCTTCTGGGGCGGCCATCCCTTGCGCGACCGCATCGGCGCGGTGATCAACCTCGAGGCGCGCGGCGGCGGCGGGCGGGCCCAGATGTGGTAGACGGCGCGCGGGAATGCGGGGACCCTCGGGCTGTTCTGCCGCCAGGGGGGGCGGGCGACCGGCGCCCTCAC
>JBBQTX010000328.1:0-1662 GCA_038234475.1 Caulobacterales bacterium
GGGCGCTGGTGATCCTGGGCGGCGGCATCCTGGCGGCCGTGTTCATCCAGGTCCGCGTGGGTCTGCAGCCGCTGTTCCGCCTGCGCGGCGAGGTTGCCGATGTCCGCAAGGGCAAGATCGAACGGATCCAGGGCGAATACCCCTCCGAACTCGAGCCGCTGGCCACCGAGCTGAACGCGCTGGTCGCCCACAATCAGGACGTGGTCGAGCGCCAACGAACCCATGTCGGCAACCTGGCGCATGCGTTGAAGACGCCGATCTCGGTCATGCTGACGGAGGCCGTACAACAGCCGGGACAGCTGGCGGACGTCGTTTCCCGGCAGGCCGAGGCCATGCGGGGACATGTTGAACACCATCTGAGACGCGCCCGCGCCGCCGCGCGATCCCAGAGCCATGGCGAGCGAAGCCTTGTGGAGCCGGTGATCGACGAGCTGGCGGTGACGCTGGAGCGGATCTTTCAGGACAAGGGCGTGGAGATCGACTGGCGCTGTCCCGAGGACCTCTGCTTCCGCGGTGAGCGCCAGGACCTGCAGGAGATGGCCGGCAACATCATGGAGAACGCCGGCATCTGGTCGAAGGGCAGGGTGCGGGTCATCGCGTCGGCCGTCTCGCCAGAGCGGCTGGTGATCACCGTCGAGGATGACGGCCCGGGCCTGCCCGCCGACCGGCGCGAGGAGGTGCTCAAGCGCGGCGCCCGGCTGGACGAGAGCGCGCCGGGGTCCGGCCTGGGTCTGGCGATCGTCGACGATCTGGCGCGGGCCTATGGCGGGTCGCTGGTGCTCGGCGATTCGGCGATGGGCGGGCTGAAGGTCGAAATCGGACTGCCGCGCGCGGAAACCTGAAATTCGCGTTTCGGGAACCGTTAACCCAAATCCGCCAATCTGATCGCGGGGCTCTATCGCCCCCCGCGACAGAGGCTCATGGCCGGACTTTCTTCCCAGAAGATCGCGATGTTGAAATCGCTCGTCGCGGCGTCGCCCGACGAGCTGGTGCGCACCCTCGAACATGCGATCAGCGCCGACGGCGCGAATGGTCCGCTGGCGCCAATCGGGGCCATGGTCGAGGCGGAGGCCGCAGAGCGCGCGTTGCGGTTCGCCGTCCTGTTGCCCGTCGCGCCGCTCTTTCGCGCGGCCGGTCCGCCGGGGGCGCCGGCCTGGCCCCGCGCCGCCCTGAAGGCGCTGTGGACGGCTCTGGCCGCCGAGTCGCCCGCGCTGGTTCGGGACGCCGCGAGCGCCCTTCACTATCTGGACCCCGACGAGCCACAGCCCGAGGTGTTCGACGCCCTGTGCCTGAAGGCTTCAGCTGGCCTTCAGGCCCGCGACACGCCGGAATACGCCGCCGCAGCAGCGCTGTGCGACAGCGCCGGGCCGGGCGGGGCCGACGAGGCCGCGCTGTGCCTGAGGATGGCGCCCATCGTCCGTCCCATCGTCGTGCAACTGGGCGACTGGATCCAGCGGATGACCGACGAGCGACGGGCCACCGCGCGGCTGGGGTATCGCGACGCCGCCGCGCTGGCCGACGGAGCCGGGCCGCTGCTGTTCGAGATGCTGGCCGCGCACATGAAGCACCCGTCGATGATCCTGCGGATCATCTCCGCCGTCATGGATCGCCCCGCCGAGCGCTATATGGCCGGGTCGGAACTGGCGCGGTTCGGCGAACGCA
>JBBQTX010000329.1:0-1649 GCA_038234475.1 Caulobacterales bacterium
GGATCGCCTTGATGGGTCGGCCGGCGGCGCGCGCGACGGCGTCCTTCAAGGAACCCGGGGTCATCAGGCCCGAGTCCGGGTCGACGTCGGCGAAGACCACGTCCGCGCCCTGGAACCGGGCGGCGTTCGCCGTGGCGACGAACGTTACGGCCGGCGCGATACAGACGTCCCCGGGACCCACATCCAGCGCCATGACGGCCATGTGCAGCGCCGCCGTGCCGTTCGAACAGACGACGGCGTGTTGGGCGCCGACCGCGCGGGCAAAGGCACCTTCGAACGACTCGACCTGCGGCCCCGTGGTTAGCATCTCCGCCTTCAGCGCATCCACCACGGCTGCGATGTCCGCTTCGTCGATGGTCTGGCGACCGTAGGGAAGGAATTCGGTCTGGGTCACGATGATCTCCGGGTGTCGGGCTTGGCGTCGATGGTTCTCAGAATGGTGTCGGCGACGCGTCGCGCGCCCTCGCCGTCGCAAAGTCCGCCGGCCTTCTCCGACATCGAGCGGCGTGCGGCGGGATCGGCCATGCGACCCACTGCGGCGGTCAGGCCCTGGTCCATGTCCCGCGGATCGACCAGCGCCAAGGCCGCACCGGCCACGGTCAGGGCAGCGATGTTGTCGTGCTGGTTGTCGGCCAGCTGGGCGACGATGGCGGGCAGGCCGAGGCAGCAACGCTCCCAGGAGGTGACGCCTCCCGCGCCGACGGCCAGATCGGCGTCGGCCATCAGCTCGGCCAGTTCAGACGGATCGTCATGCAGAAACAGCTTTTCCGAACGGGTGGCCAAGCCTTCCAGTCGCGACCAGGCCCCCGTCCCCTTGCGCACGACGACGTCGATTCGGGCACCCGGAACGGACGCCAACAAGGTCTCCGCCGCGGGGGCTGTGACGCCCCCGGCATCAGTGAGGCCGAAGCTGACCAGAATGCGGCGCAGCGGCGCGCCCTCTGCGTGGCGCTCCATCGAGCGGGGCCTCAGGGACGCGAAGGCGGGCCGCAACAGGGCGTGTTGAGCTCCCATAAGGCACAGGGCACCCGGTGCCAGCGCGGCGTAAGCCTCGGCGCACCGGCCCGCCGTGGTATCCAGCAGGATGTCGCAGTCATGAAGCCGGTCGGCGAGGTCGTCGATGACGACGATCAGTCTGGCCACGTCCCGAAATCCGGTCTCCTGCGGCGCGGACAGGCCATAGTGATCGACCACCAGGGCGTCGAGTACCTCCCCTAGGATCGGAGACAGGAGGTCCGGCAGGATCCGCACCGGAAGGCCGGACCGCGCCAGGGCCGGTGCCGTCCCGGCGCTGCCGGCCTGGCTGAAGAAGGTCACCTGCGCGCCCTGCCGCGTCAGCTCCGCCGCCAGAGCGAGGCAACGCATGACATGACCCCCACCGACCCGAGGCGTGGCGTCCGTCCGAAACCCGATCCGGGGTGAGACCGTCAAAGGCGGGCTTCCCACTGATGAATGGCCTGCGTATCGAAGGCGGGATCAGCCGGATAGAGCGCCTCGTAGGCCGCCGTGACGAAGTTGAAATCCTCAATCGTATCCACGGTCCAGCGGACATGCTCCAGATTTGGGTCCTGCACCAGATGGGCCAGCCTGAACCGGTCGGGGCTGCGATAGATGAATGGCGTTACGTGCTCGCGGTCCGATCCCGGAAG
>JBBQTX010000330.1:0-1613 GCA_038234475.1 Caulobacterales bacterium
GAAGATGGTCAGCGGCGTCTTGGTCTTGCGGACGCTGTTGAGGAAGGTGTCCTGAAGGTTCTTGGACTTGTCTTGCGACATGGCAGGTTCAGCCTGTTCTTGCTTGTTCTCCGGCCGAGGGAGCGGCGCGGGGCTGGATCGGATGTCCGGCCCCTCACCTTAGCCACCGCCTGCGCAGGGCCGCAACGCCTAGATCGCGTCGCGGCGGGCCTGATCAAGATAGAGCGCACGCAGTTTCGTGGTGATCGGCCCCGGCTTGCCATCACCGATCCGGACGCCGTCGATCGACACAGCGGGCATGACGAAGGCTCCGGCGGCGGTGAAGAAGGCCTCCTTCGCGCGCTTGGCCTCGTCGACGCTGAACGGCCTTTCATCCAGCTCGATTCCCTCCTCCGCAATCAGCGCCATCAGCGCCGTGCGGGTGATGCCTTTGAGGATATTTGCCTGGGTGTCCCGGGTGCGCAGCTTGCCGTCCTCGTCGACGATCCAGGCGTTGGTGGACGCGCCCTCGGTGACAAGACCCATCTCGTCGACCATCCAGGCCTCGTAGGCCCCGCGATCGCGGGCCGCCTGTTTGGCCAGCACATTGGCCAGCAGGCCGACAGTCTTGATGTCGCAACGGCCCCAGCGGATGTCGGGCGTGGTGACGACCGCGACGCCGTTCGCCGCCGTCGCCTCGCTCCTGGCTACGCTTATCGAGCGGGCCGTGACGATGACGCTGGGCGGCGTGCCCTCGGCCGGGAAAGGATGATCGCGCCTTGCCGTGCCGCGCGTGACCTGGAGATAGACGATGCCGTTGCTGACCCGGTTGCGCCGGATGGTCTCGTGCAGCACCCGCGTCAGGGCCTCTGGCGTCATGGGAATGTCGATCCGCAGTTCGCCGAGACTGCGATGCAGGCGGGTCATGTGGCCGTCAAAATCGGCCATACGGCCGTCGAAGATCGACCAGACCTCATAGACGCCATCGGCGAACTGGAAGCCGCGATCCTCGACATGGACCATGGCCTGGCCGTGAGGCTGGTACTGGCCGTTGACATAGGCGACCCGGCTCATGCTTCGACGGCCTCCTCGATGTCGTCCTCGCCGCCGCGTGACGGCGACACGCCGAGAGACTTCAGTTTCCGGTGCAGGGCCGACCGCTCCATGCCGATGAAGGCTGCGGTGCGCGAGATATTGCCGCCGAAACGCATGATCTGCGCCGCCAGATACTCGCGCTCGAACACCTCGCGCGCTTCCCTCAGCGGCAGGGCGATGATGCGCTCGCCGCCCAGGGTGCCGGTCGAATTGGCGTTGGTCGCTTCGGACGGCAGCATGTCGGCGCTGATCGGCTCGTTGACGTCGCCCGTGGCCAGGATCAGCAGCCGCTCGACGTTGTTCCTCAGCTGGCGGACATTGCCGGGCCAGGGATGGACCTGAAGCACCGCGATGGCGTCGTCGCCGAGCCGCCGTTTGGGCAGCCCCTGCGACGCCGACAGGGTGTCGATGAAATAGTCGATCAGTTCCTGGATATCCTCTCGCCGCTCGGACAGGGCGGGCACGCGGATCGGCACGACGTTCAGCCGGTGGAACAGATCCTCGCGGAACCGCCCCTCGGCGATCTCGATCTTGAGGTC
>JBBQTX010000331.1:0-1580 GCA_038234475.1 Caulobacterales bacterium
AGGCGACCACGCCCGGGCTCCTTCGCCTCGAAAGCCTCGGGCGACGGCGCACCCGGCGGCAGGGGCTCGGGCCGTTCCTTGCGCAACTCAAGCCCGAATTTGTGCCCGCGCGTATAGATCAGATGTGCCGCCCCGGCCCCGGCCGCCAGCCCGCCCACGACCGCGCCGACGACGCCCCACAGGCCGGGCCCGCCGCCCTTTTTCGACTGTCCCTGCATCCCGCCCGTAACGGCTCCGCTGGCGGCTGCGTTCCGCCTCTTGCGCTGGGGGCCACGGTCCGGCACCAAACGCCATGCTCGAGACCCTGCATCCTTGCGCCGACGGAGTCGTCACCGCCCTGTGGCGGCATCCGGTCAAGGGCTTTACGCCCGAGCCGCTGGGCGCCGTGACCCTGCCGGCCGGCGGCTGGTTCCCCGGCGACCGGATGTTCGCGGTCGAGAACGGCCCCTCGGGCTTCGACCGAGCCGCGCCGGAACATCGGTCCAAGGGACATTTCACCGTCCTGATGCGGATCGCCGGGGTCGCCGCCGTCCGCACCCGATGGGAGGACTCCGAGCGGGTCCTGCACGTCGCGGCCGACGGACACGGGACGCTGGCCGTCGCGGTCGACGACCCCGATAGCCGCGCGGGCTTCGGGATCTGGCTGACCCCGATCCTCGGCGAGGCGGTCACCGGCCCCTTGCGCCTGATCTCGGCCGAGGGTCTCGACCACCGCTTCATGGACGACCCGCGCGGCCGGATATCGCTGCTCAATCTCGCCAGCGTGCGCGATTTCGAGGCCCGCGTCGGTCGCCCGGTCGACCCGCGCCGGTTCCGTGCCAACGTCTGGGTCGATGGCTGGCCCGCCTGGATCGAAAACACCGCCGCCGACAGGCCCCTGGCGCTCGGCGACGCGCGCCTGACAGGGGTCAAGCCCATCGTCCGCTGCGCCGCCACCCATGTGGACCCCGACACGGCGGAGCGCGATTTCGATCTGGTCCCGGCCCTGTTCGACCAGTATGGCCACCGCTGGTGCGGCCTGTATGCGACGATCGCCAACGGCGGAGCGGTCCGGGTCGGCGACCGCGTGGAACTGACATGAGCCAAGCTCCCGATACCCAGACCCTGGTCACCGCCTGGAAGACCGCGACCGCGACGCTGAAGGCCGGGCGTATCGACAGCCCCTCGATCGACGCCCGCCTGCTGCTCGAGGTCGCCACCGGTGCCAGCCGCACCGACATCCTCGCCGACCCCTACCGCGTCGTCACCGCCGAGCAGCAGGCCCAGCTGGACGGCTATGTCGAGCGCCGCCTGCGCCGCGAGCCGGTGTCGCGCATCCTCGGCAAGAAGGGCTTCTGGAAGATCATGCTGAACGTCACCCCCGACGTGCTCAGCCCGCGCCCGGACACCGAGGCCATCCTCGACGTCGTCATGCTGGCCTTCCCGCCGCATCAGGCCTTCGAGATGATCGACCTCGGCACCGGTTCGGGGGCCATCCTGCTGGCCACCCTGGCCGAGCGGGCCGGGGCGCGCGGCGTCGGCACCGACATCTCTTTCGAGGCTCTGGCCGTGGCCAAAGAGAATGCCAGCAATCTCGAACT
>JBBQTX010000332.1:0-1562 GCA_038234475.1 Caulobacterales bacterium
GGCGCGGCAAGGCCGGCCGGGCGAGCGGCTCGCGCGATCGCTGGAAAAACTGGGGCCAGTGGCCATCAAGCTGGGCCAGGTGCTGTCGACCCGGGCCGACATCTTCGGAACCGTGTTCGCCACCGATCTGGCGCGGCTGAAGGACGCCCTGCCGCCGTTCCCGACGGCCCAGGCCCGGGCCGAGATCGAGCGGGAACTCGGACAGCCGGTCGATGTGCTGTTTCCGGTGTTCGGCGAACCGGTCGGGGCCGCCTCGCTGGCCCAGGCCCACCGCGCCACCCTGGCCGACGGCCGGGAGGTGGCGGTCAAGGTCCTGCGTCCGGGCATCGAACGGCGCATCGCCGACGATAGCGCCACCCTGATGATCGCCGCGGGCCTGATCGAGGCGCTGATCCCGCCCGCGCGGCGGCTTGAGCCCGCCGCCTTCGCCGAGACCGTGATCCGCTCGCTGCAGCTGGAACTGGACATGCGGTTCGAGGCCGCCGGCGCGGCCGAGCTGGCCGAGGTGATGGCCCGCGACGGCTGGATGCGCGCGCCAAAGGTCATCTGGGACGGTGTGGCCAAACGGGTGCTGACGCTGGAGTGGGTCGACGGGCTGCCGCTGTCCGATCCCGCAACGCTCGATGCGCCGGGACTCGACCGCAAGGCCGTGGCCGACAACCTGATCCGCGCCTTCCTCGCCCAGGCGCTGGACCACGGCGTGTTCCATGCCGACCTGCACGAGGGAAACCTGTTCGTCGTCCCGCCGTCAGGCATCGTCGCGGTCGACTTCGGCATCGTCGGCCGCCTGTCGCCGGAGACGCGCCGCTATCTGGCCGAGATCCTCTATGGCTTCCTCACGCGGGACTACGCGCGGGTGTCGAAGGCGCACTTCGACGCCGGCTATGTGCCCGCGCACCATGACCCCGACGCCTTCGCCCAGGCCCTGCGCGCGGTCGGCGAGCCGGTGTTCGGCCGGGCGGCCAGCGAACTGTCGATGGGCCGGCTGCTGTCGCTGCTGTTCGAGATCACCGCCCTGTTCGATATGCGGCTGCGGCCCGAGCTGGTGCTGCTGCAGAAGACCATGGTCACCGTCGAGGGCGTCGCCCGCCGGCTGTGGCCTGATCACGACCTGTGGGCCGCCGCCGATCCCGTCGTGCGCCGCTGGATCGCCAGGGAGCTGTCGCCCGTCGCCCGGATGAAGGACCTCGCCGACGAGGGCCTGCGCGCTCTGCGGGCCATCGCCCGGCTGGCCGAGGCGGACGCCGCCCGTCCGATCGTCGTCGCGCCGGCCCGGGAGCCGTCCGGCATGACCTGGCTGGCCGCCGGCGCGCTGATCGCCGGCCTGGCCTTCGTGCTGGCGCGGGTGCTGGGGTAGGGACCGGGCTCGTCCCTCTGCAGAAATGCGGAAGCGCCCTTTGGCCGTGATGGAATGGGTTCCGGCGCGCCTGCCTATCCTCCGTCGCGAGGGCGCGCGCAGGGTGGTGGAGAGGGAGGCTCGGCGCCGACGGGACTATCCGGTTCAATCGTGCCCAATCGTCAAACGGCGGCGCCTCCCACTCCACCATGCTTCGCATGGTCCC
>JBBQTX010000333.1:0-1561 GCA_038234475.1 Caulobacterales bacterium
CGGAGCATGGTGGAGGGGGCAGCGCCGAAGCCGCCGGAAGGGCCGGAATTCGGGATGGGGCCGCGCCAGTCGCGCCGCCCCTCCACCGCCGTCCCGGCGGTCCCCCTCCCCGCTTCGCGGAGAGGAAGGCTACGAAAGCGCCGCTCGCACCGCCGCCACGCCGGCAGCCGCCTTGCTGTCGTCGGGGGCGCCGCCCTGGGCGAAGTCGGGTTTGCCGCCGGCGCCCTGGCCGCCCATGGCGATCACGGCGTCGCGGGCCAGGTCGGCGGCGTTGAAGCGGCCGGTCAGCTCGGCGGCCACGGCCACGGCCACGGCCGCCTTGCCGTCGGCCGTGCCGACAATGGCCACCACGCCGGCCTGTTTCCTGAATTCCTCGGCCAGGCCGCGCAGCTCCTTGCCGCCGACGCCATCGAGCACCTTGCCGATGAAGGAAACGCCGCCGATGTCCTCGGCCGCCACCGGGCCGGAGCCGCCGCCGCCCATGGCCAGGGCCTTCTTCGCCTCGGCCAGGTCCTTCTCGGCCTTGCGGCGCTGGGCGTCGAGGGCGTCGACGCGGGCGCCGACCTCGAGCACCGGGACCTTGAACCGGTCGGCCAGATCGCGGGCGACATTGGCCTGGTCCTGCAGCCAGCGGCGGGCGGCCAGACCCGTCAGGCCCTCGATTCGGCGCACGCCGGCCGCGATGCCCTGCTCGGCGATGATCTTGAACAGGCCGATGTCGCCGGTGCGGGCGACGTGGGTGCCGCCGCACAGCTCGACCGAATAGGCGCCCTGCCCCGCCAGACTGTCGCCCAGCGTCAGAACGCGGACCTCGTCGCCGTACTTCTCGCCGAACAGGGCCATGGCGCCGGCCTCGATGGCCTGTTGCGGGGCCATCATCTTCGTCTCGGCGGCGCGGTTCTGCAGCACGACGGCGTTCACCTCGTCCTCGATGCGCGCCAGTTCGTCGGCGGTCAGCGGGCCGCCGTGGCTGAAGTCGAAGCGCAGCCGCTCGCCGTCGACCATCTGGCCCTTCTGGGTCACATGCTCGCCGAGCACATTGCGCAGGGCCGCGTGCATCAGGTGGGCGGCGGAATGGTTGGCGCGGGTGGTCGTGCGGTTGGCCGGGTCGACGTGCAGGGACACGGGCTGGCCGGCCTTCAGCGCGCCGGAGACGATCTCGAGTTCGTGCACGAAAAGGTCGCCGGCCTGCTTCTGGACGTCGGTGACCCTGGCCGAACCGCCGTCCCAGTCGATCAGGCCGACATCGCCGGCCTGGCCGCCGCTCTCGGCGTAGAAGGGGGTGCGGTCGAACAGCACCTGGACCGTGTCGCCGGCGGCGGCGCCGTCGGTTTCGGCGCCGTCCCTGACCAGCGCCAGGGCCTCGCCCGTGCCGTCGACGTCGTCGTAGCCGGTGAAGACGGTCTGGCCGAGGCGGTCGCGCAGGGCGAACCACTGGGCCGAGGCGACCTGCTGGCCCGTGCCCTTGAGGCCCTCGGACTTGCCGCGCTGCTGCGCCATCAGCCGGTCGAATTCGCCGGTGTCGACGGTCAGGCCGCGCGAGCGGACCGCGTCCTGGGTC
>JBBQTX010000334.1:0-1551 GCA_038234475.1 Caulobacterales bacterium
GCCGCCGCCGCCGGAAAGTTTGGCGGCCATCCGTCTTACGCTCCCTTGTCGAGTTGACGCGAGATGCCGTTGAGCAACTCGGCGTTGAAGCCGTCAGAACGGTTGCCAAAGGCCGAGATACGGGTGTTGAAGTAGTTGTAGAAGATCGTCGCCGGAATAGCGGCGAACAGGCCCAGACCGGTCGCCAGCAGGGCCTCGGCGATGCCGGGGGCCACAACGGCGAGGTTGGTCGTGTTGGACTGGGCGATACCGATGAACGAGTTCATGATCCCGTAAACGGTGCCGAACAGACCCACGAACGGACCGGTTGAACCGGTCGAGGCCTGAAACTGCTGGCCGGTGGAAAGGCGAGCCGCAAGACCGGACTGCACGGCAGCGACAGCCTGTTGCGCGCGCATGAGGGCCGAATCGCGGTGTTCGCCGGTGACCGACAGGCCCGACTGGCGGGACAGTTCGACTTCTTCGGTGGCCGCAGCAGCCATGTCGGCCAGCGGATTGCCCTCGAACTCGTCCGCGGTGGCGATCTTGCGCATATCCGCAATCGTGCGGGCACCACGGAAGGCTTCCAGGAACTGGTCGGTCTTGCGGTTCAGACCGCCAAGCTCAAGCATCTTGATGATCAGCAGGGTCCAGCTGAAGATCGAAGCCAGCAGCAGGCCGATCATGACGACCTTAACGACGATGCCGGAGTCCATGAACATGGAGATCGGCGTGATGTCGCCGCTGTGGCCGCCGCCGATCGCTTCGCCGACGCTCTCGGGATCAGCGACATCGGCCGGGACGACAACGGCCGGGGCCTCGGTCGCCGGGGTGGTTGCAGCCGGGGCTGCGGCGGTCGCAGCTTCAGGAGCCGCCGGGGTCTGCGCCAGAGCCGGCGAGCCCGCCATCAGGACGGCGGCGCCGGCCAGGGCGAGAAAAATATTGGTCTTGTGCATGTGTCGCCAGTTCCTGCTGTTTGGTCTGACTCGTGGAACCCTGGAAACCCAGCGCGTCAGAACGCTGCATTCCCTGTGAAATCGCTCGTGTCCCGCCGGCCGGCCGGGGTGGCCAAACGGCGAAACGCCTTCTGTCGCGTCCGGTTGCCTTACAGGCCCCATCGGCGGGTTGGTCGAAGCCCTTCGGACACGGGCCCGGCGTGCATTCGGCCGCTCACGCAAAGAAAGCGGTCAAGCTCCTTTGGCGAACCGATACCAGAGCGTCAAGGGCGCAGAGGTGCTTTTCGCCCCTTGGGCGAGCCTGACCTCCAAAACCGCGCAATGTCTTACCACTGCGGCATTTCAGCGATAGGTTAACCAACCCCTCCGAGGCTAAAGGCCGCTGTCGCTGACGGAGGGGAAAGGTGGTGCCTGGGGGCGGATTCGAACCACCGACACGCGGATTTTCAATCCGCTGCTCTACCAACTGAGCTACCCAGGCGCAGACGCCGGAACGCGAGAGCGGGGTCTATAGGCGAGCCGAAACGGGGTGTCCAGCCGGGATCAGTCGTCGCTTTCTGGATCGGCGTCGGGGACCGTCTCGTCCGTGTCGGGCAGAACATAGGCCCCGACCAGC
>JBBQTX010000335.1:0-1544 GCA_038234475.1 Caulobacterales bacterium
CCCCTCCCGGCCGGGGGCCCCGGGGCGCGGCGGCCGCGGGCGCCCCACGGCTGCTTTATTTTGTTGCGGGGGGCTTTCAACAAGACCGCGCCGGGGCCCCCGGCGGCGCCCCCCCGCGGCGTGGTCGCCTGCTCCTCCGGCAACCATGCCCAGGGCGTGGCCCTGGTGGCGCGCATGCTCGGCGCGCTGGCGGTAATCGTCATGCCGGCGGACGCCCCGGCGATGAAGGTCGCCAATACCCGCGGCTATGGCGCCGAAGTGATCCACTACGACCGCTACAGCGAGGACCGCGATGCCCTCACGCGCGAGATTGCCGCGACGAGGGGCATGACCATCGTCTGGCCGTTTGACGACGTGGACATCGTCGCCGGCCAGGGCACGGTCGGTCTCGAATTGGTCGCCCAGGCAAAGGATCTCGGCGCGACCCTGGACGTCGTGCTGACTCCGGTCGGCGGCGGCGGACTGGCGGCCGGCGTCTCGACGGCGGTGAAACATCTGTCGCCGGGCGCGAAGGTCTATGGCGTGGAGCCCTCCGCCTTCGACGACACGGCCCGCTCGCTGGTCAGCGGTCATCGCGAAAAGATCGACCCGTCGGCGCGCTCGATCTGCGACGCGCTGCAGACCCCGTCGCCCGGGGAAATCACCTTCGCCATCAACCAGCGGACGCTCGACGCCGTGCTGACCGTCACCGACGTCCAGGTCGCCGAGGCGATCCGCTACGCCTACGGTACGCTCAAACTGGTCGTGGAGCCGGGCGGGGTCGTCGGGCTGGCGGCGCTGCTGGCCGGCGAGCTCGACGTTTCGGGCCAGACGGTCGGCATCGTGCTGTCCGGCGGCAACATAGACCCGGCCCTGTTCAGCAGGATCCTGGCGGGAGACCTCTGATGATTCCTGGCTTCGTCGCCCCCCAAACACCGCTGCTGGTGATCCTGCGCTCGGCGCTGGATCACAACCTGGCCACGATGCAGAGCCGCTGCGACAAGGCCGGCGTTCGCCTGCGGGCGCACGGCAAGACGCACAAGTGCTCGACGCTCGGCCGGCTGCAGGTGGCCGGCGGCGCCGTCGGCCTGTGCGCCCAGAGCGTCGGCGAAGCCGAGGCCTTCGTCACCGGCGGCATCCGCGATGTGCTGGTCACGGCGCCTCATCCGGACTGGGGTTCGGCCCGGCTGGCCGAACTGGCCAGGGGCGGCGCGCGGGTCGGGGCGACGGTCGACGACAACCGGCAGATCGCCCGGCTGGGCGCGGCGGCGCGGGCGGCCGGCGTGACGCTCGACTGCGTCATCGACATTGATCCCGGCACCCATCGCACCGGGGCCCATCCTTCGAAAATTGTCGCGCTGGCCGCGCTGGCCGCGACCACCGAAGGTCTTCGTTACGCCGGCGTGCAGGCCTATGCCGGCCACCTCCAGCACATGGCCGACATCGGCGCCCGGCGCGCGGCCGACGACGGGGTCACGGCCAGCCTCGCGGGCGTGGTCGAGCAGCTTCGCAAGGCCGGCCTCGCGCCCGGCGTGGTCACCGGCGGCGGCACAGGCACCCACGCC
>JBBQTX010000336.1:0-1543 GCA_038234475.1 Caulobacterales bacterium
TGGGTGAAACGCGTGACGAACCTCGGCCGGACTCCGCCGCCCGGACGGAGCGGGCGTCGAAACGACAGCAAATAGTCGGCGCCGTCATAGCGCCCCTGAATGCCGGTCCCGGCGCGGGCCTCAGCGGCCACGTAACGCCCGTCCAGGCCGCGGGTCATCGCCCAGCGCCAGTTGTCCTGCTCGCCGTCTTCCCAGTGGAAGGTCTCGTCGAAATGCACGGACCGGAACGCGTCGCCGAGCAGACCGTCGGTCACGATCCGACAGCGGCGCAGCATCCGGCCCGTCGGTCCACGCGCGAGCCCCCAGCCCTCCGTGCGACCCACGAAGAAGGACTCAGGCCTGAACGGGCCGCTGTGTTGAGATAGTTCGCCGTCCACAGGTCCCGTCCCCTCGTCGTCCGGGGAACGACGTTCTTCGAGACCCTATCGGCGCCCGGCGTGTCATACCCTGTCGCGGAATGTCGCGGGGCGGGGTTGGTTGCTCGCATAGCGTGCGACAGGCTGTCGCAGCGTGGGCGTCAGTGGTGCTTTTTCGGGAAGGCCGCCTTCACCTCTTCCGGCGTCAGCCTGGTGATCTTCGACACCGGGCAGCGGTAGGGGCCGGTCGGCCCGCCCACGATCAGGGTCACGTCCAGGCCGTCACAGATGACGTCGCTGCCGCGAGACGTCTCGACGCCGATCGACTGCGCATCGCCCATGCTGTTGCACGGGCCGAAGGTGTCCAGCCGATAGTCGTCATGGGTGTTCACATCGAGGTAGATGACCCGGTCGTTGCGAGGGCGGGCTTCCCGCCAGCCGTTGATCTGGTGGGAAAAGAAGCAGGCCCGTTTGGCCGGCGGGGCGACGGCCGGCGTCGGCGCGGGGTCGGAGGCGAGGGCCGATGCGCCGGCGGAGAGCGCCAGGCCGGCGAGGAGGGTGGCGATGGTCAGCGATTTCATCATGGTCTCCAAACGCATGCCCCTGAACCCCGGCCGACTATAGCGCGCCGGCCGGTTTACGGCGAGCCGCGTCTACGCGCGCGCTCGGCGAAGCGGGCAGGGTCGACGACGGCCGACAGGTCGGCCGGAAGCGGCGAGGGCGCGCCGAGCGCCCGGGCGGCGACGTGCTCGGCGAGCAGCGGCGCCAGGCAGAAGCCCCGAGACCCAAGTCCCGACAGAATGAAGCAGCGCGGCGCGCCGGGCAGGGCGCCGGCGAGGGGGAGTCGGTCGCGGGTCGCGGCCCGGATGCTCGCCCGTCCGCTGACGGGATGATCAGCGAGGCGGGCGGCCAGCGCCGGCAGGGTCTGCGCCAGCAGGCGGCGGTTCCGGCCATGGTCGGCCTCCCGCGGACGGCTGTCCGCATCGTCGCGGTCGAAGGTCGCGCCGAACAGCACGCCGCCGTCGGCCAGGGGGATGACATAGCCGCCCTTCGAGACGGCCGGCGCGGGGTGCGGGTCGAGCGTCCAGCTGACCTGGCCGCGCACCGGCTGCAGGGTCAGGTCGGGGGCCAGACCGGCGCTGGCGTGGCCGGCGGCGATGCAGACGATGTCGACGAGGCAGAGCATC